>NZ_JBMWDP010000015.1:0-105780 GCF_049545505.1 Stenotrophomonas sp. NPDC077421
CAGCTCTACAACGGCGAGGTCGCCCCGCCCTTCGGCGGCGGCCTGGACGACACCGCCCAGCACCCCGGCGTGCTCAGCGGCCTGCACACCCAGTCCCACGATGGCAGCGGCACCCAGCAGTGGGTGATCGACGACACCACCGGCCAGCTGCGCACGCGCCTGCACACCTCGTTGGCCGACAGCCGGCTGGAGCTGGGCTACCTGATCGACCACAGCGACACCCGCCGGGGCGCGCTGCGCGGCCAGGGCTTCGAGCTGGCTACCCACGGCTGGGGCAACGTGCATGCCGGCCAGGGCCTGCTGCTGTCCACCAGCGCCCGCCAGGACGCCACCTCCACGGTGCTGGACAGCCATGAGGCCATCGAGCAGCTGCGCGGTGCCGAGCGGGCGCTGGAGGCCATGCACGACACCCTGCAGAAGCAGGACGTGCCGCCGCTGGGCGCACTCACCAGCACCGCCCAGCTGCGCGCCAGGATCGACCCGAGCGCCGAGGGCAAATACGGCGGACAGGTCAACGGCCAGTCCGGCATGAAGCCCGGCAGCGGCCGCACCCCGGGCCAGGACCCGGTGGAGCGCTTCGCCGCGCCGCTGCTGCTGGCCGACTCGCCGGACCGCATCGTCTGGACCACCCCGGCCAGCGCGGTGGCCTACGCCGGCCAGAACCTGCAGATGACCGTGCAGCAGGACCTGCAGGTCAGCGCCGGAGAAACCGTGTCGGCCGTGGCCGGCGAGCATGTGGCGCTGTTTGCGCAGGCCGGGCCGGTCAAGGTGATTGCCGCCAACGGCCCGGTGAGTCTGCAGTCCAACACCGGCGAGCTGGAGCTGCTGGCCGACCAGGCCATCACCGTGACCGCCACCGACGACCGCATCGACATCCTGGCCCAGCAGAAGGTGGTGCTGCAGGCCGGCAACAGCGCGATCACGCTGGAAGGCGGCAACATCACTTTCAGCTGCCCAGGCACGTTTACCGTCAAGGCCGGGCAGCATCCGTTCATGGGTGGGGAAAGCGGTGAGGCCGGTATCGAATCGCTTCCGCAGGGACTGGTCCAGTTGAAGGGCCGCGCCCCGTTCTCGGTCTAGGGAAAGACAGCATGCTCATCAGTTACCCGATCCTCCCCGCCAATGGCGGCAATCAGAACGAGCAGCAGAAACTCGACGCCATGCTGGCGCTGGCACAAGCGGACCGCGGCCTGTATCCGGTGACCACCGGCAACCGCTGGCATGGCGGCATCCATCTGACCCCAGGCGACCAGCCGATCCGTGCGGTGGCCGATGGTGTGATCGTCGCGTACCGGCTGGCGCCGGAGACCCGTGACTATCCGGGTCTGGGCAACTACGACACCAGTTTTGTGTTGATAAAACACGAGACCGACTCGGGCGAGAACACCCGCGTGGTGTTCCATTCGCTTTACATGCACCTGCAGCCCAAGGGCGTAATGACCCCGGCGCGACGCCAGTTGCTGCTTCCCTTCCTGCGCGACGCCGCCGTCGGCACCGATGCCGTACGCGCGCCGGACAATACGCGTGTTTCGCGCAAGGACGTGATCGGCTTCGGCGGCCAGTTGTATGGGCAGTCCACCGTACATTTCGAAATTTTCGCCAGCGAGGCCGACTTCCGTGCCGCCGATACCGGCTTCTGGCGCGACCGCACTGCTATCGCGGCAGGCACCCACGGCTCACCAGATGTCTATGGCGACAGCTACTTCATCATTCCCGCCTCGCGCACTTTCAGCGCGCGTCACCCGCGCGCGACGGCTCCGCACCGTCTGACGTTCCCTGCGTTCCGCAATACCCATTACGACCTGGACGTCGGTCAGGAGGGTCAGAACGCCACCCGTCTGCTGGTGAAAGTCGCCTTCGGTGGCGGCAACCGCGTCTCCACCACGTACGCGCTGGATGACCAGGGCGAGGTGGTCGCCCAGGTGGGCCAGCCTGTGCAGCAGGCCGGCTATGAGTACGAGATGTACCGCATCGCGAACCTTCTGTACGACGACTGTACCAGCGCAGGCTTCGACTACCTGCGTTTCGGTCGCCTGCTGGGCGCGGACACCACCACCCACGTAGAGAACTGGCAGCTGGTCCGCTATGCAGATGCCAGCGCGGGTTACATCAATCTGGCCGATCCCGCCCAACAGATCAGCGTTCTCTCCGATGCTGATTTTCCGCTGCACTGGCGTGCGGTGGTGGAGGGCGACGCGGCCAGCCCGGAAGATGGCATTGCCAATGTCGATCGCCTGACCGAGCTGCTCGGCCTGGCCACTCCGTCGCCGGTCCCATCGCTGTCGGCACCTGCGGAGTTTGCCGCCCGGGCCAATGCGGCCGGCGCGGCCGAGCAGCTTCGCCACCTGATCTGCAAACACCCCAGCGAATGGGACGCCAGCGATCTGGAGGCCCGCTACGCCGTGTATCGTCAGCCAGGCGCGGTGTTGCACACCGATGAGTCCTGGCAGAACTTCAAGACCCACGTGGAAGCGCTCGCCTTCTGGCCGCAGAGCGGGCTGCCGGAACGCCAGGTCTGGCACTTCCACCCGCTTCAGTTCATCCACCACTACCGCAAGTGCCTGTGGCTCAGCCGCGACGAGCTCAAGAAGGTCTACCCCGACAGCAAGTACCCGATCACCGCGCTGGCTACCGAAGGCCGTGGACGAACACCGGACAGCATCCGGGACGACTACCGCGTCCAGATCAACCAGGTCACACGCAAGTATCTGGTCACCACCCAGATCCGGATGGCGCACTTCTTCGGCCAGGGCGCCGTGGAATCGATGTATCTGGCGCTGATGCTGGAAGGCTCGGCGAACTACTCGCGCAACCCGCGGCACCAGAGTTTCCAGCCGGAAACCAATGGTTTCTACGCGCCAGCGCAGCCCAATTACCTGTTCTACCTGGAAAACCGGCTGGGCAACATCACCACCGGCGATGGCCCCAAGTACCGCGGTCGGGGCATGAAGCAGCTCACCGGCCGGGAAAACTACTCCAAGTACTGGGTGTATCGCGGCTGGCTGGATGCGAGCACATTCACCTCGCCGTGGTGGAACCCGGCGCGGCCCGCACGGGCGCCGACCATCAATGATCCGCAACGCCTGTCCACCGACGCCTACGCCGCCATCGATGCCGGCGGCTGGTACTGGGAGGCTGGCTCGGCGCAGAATCAGTTCCGCACCATCAACAATGCCATCACCGGCAACGTCATCGACCGCGCCAGCGTGCGTACCGTTGCCGTCGCCATCAACGGGGTCAACCGCAGCACGGGCGATCCCAATGGCCTGGCCGAACGACTTCGGGAAACCGAATCGGCGGGCCGTGTACTTACGGATCAGATATGACCCTTACCCGCTCCCTGCAGCTCACTGCGTTGTTCCTGCTGACCGCCTGCAGCACGGTGGGCAGCGCCCTGGAACCGGTCGCGTCCAAAGCGCCCGCGTACACGCTCTCGGCCAACACCGGCCTGGGTGCGGGGCAACCCGATACGGTGTGCCGGAACGTGCAGGTAAAGCGTCGGACCGTCGGCGTGTACTGCCGATCCAGCAGCACGGCCCTGCTGCAGGAGCTCGGAGTGTCGGTCACCCCGGCAGACCCCGGCGACGCCAGCCCCGCGCGCAACGTGGATTTCGCCACAGGCATGAGCCAGTACAGCGGTACGCCGCGCAGGCTGCATGGCCGCGATGGATTCACCGCGGAGGTCGACTGCGACACCGGCACAGGCGAGGTATACCGCGCCACGGGGACCTGCCTTGCCGCCGTCTCGTTCGATGACGCCCGCCGGTTCCACTACACGCAATTGACCCTGCGCGATGAAGCCGCCGGCAAACAGATCCTGTCGCCGGACGACGCGCTTGCCATTGCCGACGCACTGGATTGACCTGCGCCTGACCATGCCGGCGCAGGTGTGCGGCAGGTGAACGGATCCCAGTCTGTCCTATCGGGTACTAGGCGATGAAATATGTTTCGTGGGCGCTGCTCGCACTGGTCGCCAGCACCGCCGCCGCGTGCGCGCGGACGCCCGCCGGCGCCATCCGGATCAAGGGCGACCATTTCGTCTACCCGTCGCAGCAGGCCGAAGCGAGCATCGGGCTGGGGCCGTCGCTGGACGCCTGGAACGTCAGCTGCGACAAGCGCCACGCATTGGTATGGGGCCGCGCATGGGACCAGATCCAGCCGGGCGACGCACCCTACTCCAACCTCTATCTGCTTGACCTCGACAAGGGTGAGATCGTTGCCCATGTCACTGTCAGCAGTGGCCCCTACGAAACAGAATTCAGCCAGGACCAGACCCTGGTCCGCATTGACGAGCGGATTCTGCGCCAGGCCGACGGCACGGAGGTCGATCCTCCGCCGGCGTTTCACCCGGAAACGTGCGCGCCATTCGCGGGCAAGAACAGCGCGTGAAATGTCACGTCGCAACGCGCCGCTGTACCGGGCCACGGCAGCCTGGTCTGGCCACCGATGCGGTGCTGGCCATCATCGACGTCTTGGAACAAGGCAAAACACCCGGATCAATGGACTGACCATGAGACTGCGTACCCCCCTGCTGCCGGCGCTCGCCTGCGTTGCGCTGCTGGCCGCCTGCAAGGGCCCGCCGACCGACCCTGCGACACCGGCACCGCTCCCGGCTGCAGGCGCGGCAACGCCGTCGGCGCCCGCCGCGACCCCCCTGGTCCATCTCGCCGAGATCGACGCCGCCACGCTCCAGGCGCTGGGCGTGAGCGCCCCGCTGAAGACTGTGCACTTCCGCGACAGGGACGGCGAAGGCCTGCTGGTGCTGGACCGGATCGACAGCCAGGCGCCCGATGCCGACAGCGGCGAGGCGATGGACGTGGCGCTGCTGACCGCCACGCTCTACCGGCGTGCCGACACCGCCACGTCGTTCGTCGAGCGCTGGCGCAGCGAACACCGCACCGAGTGCCCGGGTCTTGACCTGGAAGCCGCCTATTTCCTCGACAACGCCGAGGCCACCGACCTCGACGGCGATGGTGTGGCCGAACTGACCCTGCCCAGCCACGCCTTCTGCGGCGGCGGTGTGGACCCGCATCAGATCGTGATCGAGCTGCGACGCGGCGATGATCGCTACCGGGTCGAGGGCGAGTCGCTGGTGGTCATCGATGGCGAAGCGCCGTTTGGCGGTGAACGTGCCGACAGCCCGTCCTACGCCGCCGCACCGGCAGCGTTCCGCCAGCACCTGGATACGGTCTGGCAGGCGGTGCACACCCTGCCCGGCCGCGAATCGGACGGCGGGCCGTAGCCCGTGCCGCGCCCTGCGCTGTCAGCCGATCACGATGTAGTCGCTGACCAGCGCCGTGCCCTTGTGCGGACCCGGTGCCAGGTGGACGTAGCGCCCGCCGACCTGGTCGATGGCGATGCAGTCGTCCACGTCCAGCACCGCGTCGGTGTGCGGCTTGAACCAGGCCGCATCGCGCAGCGCCTTGGCTTTCTGACGTGCCTGCGCGGTATCGGTGGCTACCAGCAACCGGTAATCGTGCGCCTCGCCCAGCGAGCGTGCGACGTAGCCACCGAGATTGATGAAGAACAGCCGCGGTGCATCCGCTGCCGGTGCCGCCTCGACAAAGGTCACCTTGTAGCCGTCTACGCCATCCACCGCGAGCCAGCCATCGATGTGCAGACCCTTGGCTGCGCCGAACCAGTCCTGGCGCAGCTGCGGGTAGGCGTCTTCGATGCGCGCAACGTTGGCGAAGGCCACGTCGTGGACCTCGATGCGGGCGCGGTCATGGCGGCCGCCCAGCATGAATACATGCAACATGTCCGATCTGCTCCTGCGTCCCACCCTCGCGGCGGGCGGCCATTGTACCTGCGCTGTGGACCCGCCCCCGCGCGGCGCGTCATCGTGTCGCGCCCGCCCACGACACGAAACTCGCGGCGGCAGTGGTATCGTCGGCGCCCGAACCTGCAGGAGCCATCCCCATGCCATCCCTCGCCCGTCGCGCCGCCCTTCCGCTGCTTGCGCTGTGCAGCGCCGCGGCACTGAGCGCCTGCGTCAGCTCCCCCGGCCCGGCCATCACCGGTCCCGGCCTCTGCGATGCCAGTGGCCTGGGCTGGTCGGTCGGCCACGTCGCCGATGAAGCCACCCTGCGCCGCCTGCTGCGTGAGAGCGGCGCGGGCCTGATCAATCCGATCGGCCCGGCCACCATCACCTCCAAAGACCTGCGCAAGGACCGCCTGCGGGTGTTCATCGACAAGGACAACATCATCACTGCAGCACGCTGCGAGTGATGCGCCCGCTGCGGGCGCTCAGTGGCGCCCGCAGTCGTGCCCGCCCCAGTGCGCCCCGCGCGGAGTCTGACCAATGCCGGGGTTGAAGGCGTTGCTGGGGTCCAGCGTGCGGTAGAACGCTGCCAGCGGCGGTTTGGCCGGGTAGAGATGGCCCACGTTGTGCTCGGCCGGATACTCGGCCCCGCGCTGGTCCAGCAGCGCCCACATCGCATGTTCGATCGCCAGCGGATCTTCGCCCTTGCGCACGATGTAGTCCTGGTGGAATACATGGCACAGGAAGTGCCCGTAGTAGAGCTTGCCGGCCAGGCGTGCATCGAGGTCCGGCGGCAGCTGCTCCACCCAGTGGCGATCGTCGCGACGCAGCGCAACGTCCAGGGCCACGATGTCCTCGACGTCACGTCGGTGGACCTCGCGGTACCGCACGGCGGCGCCCGCCACGGCGAAGCGATGCAGGAAGGCCTTGCGCCCCTCCTCGGCCGTGCACTGGAAGTAATCGCCCTCCCCGCTCGCAAAGTGATCGCGCAGGAAGGTCGCGGTCGCCGCGGCATCCACCGCCGACACCTTGAGCAGCAGATGGTGCTCGTAGCGCGCACGGAACTGCCCCATGCGCGCCGGCAGGTGGCCAGGCAGGCAGCGCATGACCAGTTGGATCGCGCGGTCGGTGACGCCGCGCAGGCCCAGGCTTTCGAACCAGCCATCGATGCGGCTCTTCAACGCGAATGCGGCGGGCACCCGCCCCGTGCCGAAGCGGTCGATCAGCAGGAAGGTGTCCTTGCCATAGCGCTCGCCGATGTCATACGCCTCGCGGTGCAGATATTCGCCGGAGATGGGCAGGCGCTCGAACGCGGTCAACAGGTGGCGCCGGATCGCCGTGAGATCCTCCATCGCATTGCTGCCGATGTAGAACACTTCGCCCGCCTCGCGCGCGAAGGTGTCCAGGCGCACCGCGAAGACCGCCAGCTTGCCGGCCGAACCGGAGGCTTCGTAGTGACGCGAGGGATCGGCATTGTAGCGTGCGGGGGTGGCAGCATCGACCTGACGGACCTGCTCGGCGTAGCGCGGGTCCGACGCGGCGCGATCGCCACCGTTGTCGACGTCGCCCGGCGAGTAGTCGCCGCGTTGCAGCCGTTCCAGAATCTGCTCGGGGGTGTCTCCCAGCGCGATGCCAAGATGGTTGACCAGGTGCAGTTGCCCATCCGCGTCGACCTGGGCGAACAGCGCCATTTCGGTGTAGGCCGGTCCGCGGCGGACCAGCGAGCCGCCGGAATTGTTGCAGACACCGCCCAGCACCGATGCCCCGATGCACGATGACCCGATCACCGAGTGCGGTTCGCGGTCCAGCGGCGCCAGCGCCTGCTCCAGCCGATCCAGCGTGGCACCGGGCAGGCAGACCACCTGGCGCCCGTCGTTGAGCAGCTGGATGCCGGTGAGCCGCAGCGTGTTGACGATCACCACCGGGCGGTCGTAGTCCGCGCCATCGGGCGTGGAGCCGCCGGTCAGGCCGGTGTTGGCCGCCTGCATGATGACGATGGCGTTGGCCGCCACGATTGCCTGCAGGGCGCGCCATTGTTCGAGCAGCGTGCCGGGACGCACCACCGCCAGTACCGGCCCGTCGCCGAAGCGATAGCCCTTGCGGAAGCGCCGGGTCGGCTTGTCGCCGCACAGCACGTGCGCATCGCCGACGATGCCGCGCAGCTGCGCCAGCAGCGCCGCCGTGTTCCCGGGCGCGCCGCTCACGGGGCGACCGCGAGGTGACGGGTGGCGTCCACCAGCGAATCGCGACTGATGTCGGCGATGGTTCTGGCGCCGGTCAGCGTCATCGCCACGCGCATTTCCCTGGCGACCAGGTCCAGCAGGTTGGCCACGCCGGCCTCGCCGTGCGCCGCCAGCGCGTACACGAACGCGCGGCCGAGCAGCACGCTGTCAGCGCCCAGCGCGATCATGCGGACCACATCCAGGCCGTTGCGGATGCCAGAATCGGCCAGGATCTTCAGCTCGCCCTTGACCGCGTCGGCGATGGCCGGCAACGCCCGTGCGGTGGACAGCACGCCATCCAGCTGGCGTCCGCCGTGGTTGGAGACCACGATGCCGTCGGCACCGAAGCGCACCGCATCCCGCGCGTCCTCTGCATCGAGAATGCCCTTGATCACCATCGGCCCGGTCCAGAACTCACGGATCCATTCCAGGTCCTTCCAGGAAATGGAGGGATCGAAATTGTTGGCCAGCCAGCCGATGTAGTCGGCCAGGCCGGTGGGATGGCCGCGGTAGGTGGAAATGTTGCCCAGATCATGGGGGCGGCCAAGCAGACCCACATCCCATGCCCATCGCGGATGGGTGGCGGCCTGCAGCATGCGCCGTGCCGGCGCGTGGGGGCCACTCATGCCCGAGTGCGCATCACGGTAGCGCGCACCGGGCGTCGGCATGTCCACCGTGAATACCAGCGTGGTCACGCCTGCCGCCTTGGCCCGCTCCAGCGCGTTGCGCATGAAACCGCGGTCCTTGAGCACGTAGAGCTGGAACCACATGGGCCGGTCGATGGCCGGCGCCACCTCTTCGATCGGGCACACCGACACCGTGGACAGGGTGAACGGAATGCCGCGGCTGGCCGCCGCCTTCGCCGCCTGCACCTCGCCGCGGCGTGCGTACATGCCGGTCAGGCCAACCGGGGCCAGCGCCACCGGCATCGCCAGCCGCTCGCCGAACAACTCGGTCTCCAGGCTCAGCTCGGCCATGTTGCGCAGCACGCGCTGGCGGAGGGCGACGTCGGCCAGGTCGGCGACATTGCGTTTGAGGGTGTGCTCGGCATACGCGCCGCCATCGATGTAATGGAACAGGAACGGCGGCAGCCGCCGCTGGGCGGCCGCGCGGTAATCGGTGGAGGCGGAGATGATCATGGGTCAACCGTGGGAAGAAGGAAGCCGCGACGCGCGTGTGCGCCGGGCTTCGTTGTCGTCGAGCGTGCGCAGTGAGGTGTGCACGAATTCCAGGTGCGCGTGCGCGGCAGCGCGCGCACGTTCGGGATCGCCGGAGAGCACGCCCTCCATCATTTCGCGGTGCTGGACCGACAGCGGCTCGAACGTGCGTGGCGAGGTGTAGAGCTTTTCGCGGCTCTGGGAGATGTTGGTCTGCAGCAGTTCGAACAGGCCGCGCATGACCTGCAGCAGTACCAGGTTGTGCGAGGCCTCGGCGATGGCCAGGTGGAAGGCGGCATCGGCACGCGCCTCGCCGGCGGGATCATCCTTGCCGTGTGCGTCCATCATGGTGTCGAATGCCTGGCGGATCTTCGCGCGGTCCGCGTCGGTCGCGCGCAGGGCTGCGTGCCATGCCGTGGCGCCTTCCAGTGCGTGGCGGATCTCCAGCACGTCGAAGCGGTACTCCGGGTCGCCCTGGAACAGCGGCAGGTAGGGCATCAGCGGTTCGTCGATGGCCTGTCGCGCGCGTGCGGCCGGCTCGGCCACGAAGGTGCCGCCGCCCACGCGCGCGGTCAGCAGCCCCTGGCTGGACAGCTGCGCGATCGCTTCGCGCAGCGCGGTGCGCGACACCCCCAGCTGCACCGACAGCGGGCGCTCGGCCGGCAACCGGTCGCCGGGCTGCAGGTTCTCGGTCTGGATCAGGTCGCGCAACTGCGCGGCCACCTTGTCGGAGAGGCGTTCGTTCTTCATGCCGCCATTGTCGCCCGCGTGGCGGGCAATGGGGTTGATGCCGGGAGCCGGTGCCGCGCGCATGGGGTCAGGGAATCATCCAGGTCAGCCAGTACGCCTGCAGCGTGGTGATGATGCCCACCATCACGGTGAAGATCAGGCTGTGCTTGACCGTGAAGCGGAACAGATCCGATTCCCTGCCGGCCAGACCAACCGCCGCGCAGGCGATGGCGATCGATTGCGGGGAGATCATCTTGCCGGTCACCCCGCCGGTGGTGTTGGCCGCCACCAGCAGCACCTCGGACACGCCGATCTGCTGCGCCGTGGTTGCCTGCAGCGCCGAGAACAGCGCGTTGGACGAAGTGTCCGAACCGGTCAGGAACACGCCCAGCCAGCCCAGGAACGGCGAGAAGAAGGTGAACGCCTTGCCGGTGTGCGCCAGGGCCAGGGCCAGCGTCGCCGACAGCCCCGAGTAGTTGGCGATGAAGGCGAACGCCAGCACCATGCCGATGGAGTAGATCGGCACTTTCAGTTCATTGGCGGTTTCGGCGAAGGTGCGCAGGGCTGCGGCCGGACGCATCTTCAGCAGCACGATGGCCAGCACCGCGCCGAGCATGATCGCCGTGCCGGTGGCCGACACCGCATCGAACGTGTAGACCGCGCCATAGGCGGTGGGGGCCGGCACGATCGGCGGCATCTTCTGCACCAGTTGATCCAGTGATGGCACGGGCAGTTTGAGCACCCAGTGGTCCAGCGCCCCGCCGGCGGCGAACAGCGCCTTGAACGGCTTGATGCTCCACACCGTCACCATCGCGGTCAGGATCAGGAACGGCGACCATGCCTTCAGTATCTGCCCGCGGCTGTACTGCGGTGCTTCCAGTGCCTGGGCGGCAGCCTGCGCGCTGGCCTCGGTGTCGAAGCGGAAGATGCGCACCGGCGTCCAGCGGCGCAGGAACAGGGTCAGACACACCAGCGAGGCCAGCGAGGCCGTGATGTCCGGCAGTTCGGGACCGATGAAGTTGGAGGTCAGGTACTGGGCGATGGCGAAAGAGCCACCGGCCACCAGAACCGCCGGCCAGGTCTCCTTCACGCCGCGCCAGCCATCCATGATCGCCATGATCCAGAACAGCACGATGATGGTCAGGAACGGCAGCTGGCGACCGGCCATCTGACCGATTTCGAACGCATCCAGGCCGGTCACCTGCCCCGCCACGATGATCGGAATGCCCATCGCGCCGAACGCCACCGGCGCGGTGTTGACGATCAGGCACAGTCCGGCCGCGTACAGCGGCTTGAAGCCGAGCCCGACCAGCAGTGCGGCGGTGATCGCCACCGGCGCGCCGAAACCGGCGGCGCCTTCCAGAAACGCGCCGAAGGCGAAGCCGACCATGAGCATCTGCAGCCGCTGGTCCTCGGTCACCGACAGGATCGACGCACGGATGATGTCGAACTGCCCGGTCTTGACCGACACCTTGTACAGGAACACCGCCCCCAGGATGATCCAGGCGATGGGCCACAGCCCGTAGATGAACCCGTAGGCGCCGGCGGCGACGGCCTGCTGCAGCGGCATCCGGTAGAACAGCAGCGCCACCCCCAGGGCAATGGCCACGGTCAGCGTGCCGGCCAGCCAGCCTTTCATGCGCAGCACGGCCAGGGCAACGAAGAAGAAGGCGATCGGCAGCAGCGCGATCAGGCTGGACACCCAGAGGTTGCCAGCGGGGTCATACAGTTGTGGCCAGGCCTGCATCGACGGATCTCATCAAGAACGGACAGGGGTCCGCGCGGTCACCACCGCGCGAACCGGGGAAATCCACGAGTGTCATGCGCCCGATTAATGGTCCTACCACTTATCCGGCGATCTCTCGGAACTGTCCGCATTGAAGCGTCAAATGCGCGACCGGCCTATTAGACCATAGGTTTACGCTGGTATATTGGTCCTACCATTATCAACGTCCGCACTCACTGGCCGGACCCTTCAGCTCGACCCCGTTGCCATCGGGATCGCGCACGTAGAGCGAGCGCCCGTCGCCTTCGGCACCGAAGTTGCTTTCCACGGGCCCCTCGACCGCCACATCGTGCATCTCCAGGTGGGCGCGCAGGGTGGCCTCGTTGAACGGGTCCACGCGCAGGCACAGGTGATCGACATTGCGCCCCTTCGCCCCGGCGGCGGGTCCACCCGGTCTGCCAAGCGCGCCGTCAATGCTGACCAGATCGATCATCGACGCCCCGGCGCGCAGATGGACCATGCCCAGCGAGGGGCGCTCGCGCGCCACCGTGCAGCCCAGCACGTCGCAGTAGAAGCGCAGCGCCCGCGGCAGATCGGACACGCGCAGTACCACATGATCGATGCGTTGGATCTCGAACGGTCGCATGCGCTGACTCCTCACCAGATAGGCCTCAAGAATGACGTGGGCACCGTGAGGGTGGCCTCGACAATCGAAGAACGCGCCGATAGCGACACAACACGACGCCTGCAGCCTGCGTACACAGAACCTTGACGCACGTGCTGGCAACGGCCGCCGGCCGAACACATCGTGCAGGCAGGTGCCGGCGTGGACGATATGCAGACAATCAATTGGGCGGATCGCGGACAGAACCTGACGATCGACCTCCAGAGCGACATCACACGCGGATGCATCGGCGTATCACGCATGTCGTCGGTACAGGTCGGCAGCGGGGCATTCACCCTGTGGCTGCAGGTGCGTGGCTGCAGCCGGATGGAGTCCAGCGAGGGTCGCTTCCACCTGCACGCCGGACACTGGATCGTGCTGGACCGCAACTCGCAGCCGCGCCTTCAGGCCGACCGTCGCGGCCTCTGCATCGGCGTGGCATTGCAGGGCAACGCGCTTGAGCTGCTGAACGCCGATGCGTGCCGGCTCTATCCCGGCTGTGGCGCGATGACCCGGTGCGACCTGCAGATTGCCATTCGTCTCTGGCGTCAGCTGGTCCGCAGACCTGCGCACGATCGCGTCAGTGGCGATGCGATGTTGCGGGCGCTGCTGCGCCACGTCGTCCATCTGCAGCGATCGATGGGGCTGCAGGAAGATCGCTGTCCGGGCCGCTCGCTGCATCGCAGGCGCCATGTTCTGGGCCGGCTGTGCCGCGCTCATCTGACGCTGCAGGGAAACGTCGACCGGGTAGTCAGCATCGGGGAGCTGGCGGAATTGTCCAGCCTGTCCTACTGGTACTTCTCCAAGGCTTACCAGGGCGTGTTCGGCGAGAGCCCGCAGGCCGCTGGCGTGCGGCTGCGCATGGAGCGCGCCGCCGAACTGCTGCTGGACAGCGACCTGATCGTCGGTGAGGTGGGAGCGGCCTGCGGATTCGAAAGCGGTTGCAGCTTCGCGCGGGCCTTCCGCGCGCACTTCGGCGTCACGGCATCGGCGTACCGCTGTCAGATGCGCGCGTTGCGCACTAAAGCTCAAGTCGCACATATCCACCGCGCATCGCGTACAGGCTGAGCGGAAACGAAACAGTAACGTTTGGATCGCGCTTTTCGCACACCCGGATCCCCTGGAGAGATTGATGCTCAACCTGACGTTGCCCGTCGTACGCCCCGCAAAGCTGCTGCCCGTCGCGATCTGCGCTGCCCTTGTTCCGGCCGTGGCGTCCGCCGATGAACCCACCACACTTGACCAGGTCAAGGTCACCGGTTCACGCCTTCGGGCCGCCGATGCCGAGACCCGCCAGCCGATCCTCGTGGTCAGCCGCGACGACATCGCACGACAGGGCTTCACCAGCGTCGCCGATGTCCTCCAGAACCTCAGCTCGGCCGGTGCACCGGCGATCTCCCGCGCCGACGCGTTGGCCTCCGGCGAAAACGTCGGTGGCTACTATGTGAACATCCGCAATCTGGGGGCGGCGCGCACGCTGGTCCTCCTCAATGGACGCCGCCTGGGCGCCACCACCGCCGGGCTGCAGGATCTGGGTCAGATTCCGATGAGCATGGTCCAGCGCATCGAGGTGCTGAAGGACGGTGCGTCGGCGGTCTACGGCTCCGACGCGATTGCCGCGGTGGTCAACGTCATCACCGATGCCGGCTTCGACGGCCTGGAGGTGAATGTGTCGAGTGGCCAGTTCAGTCAGGGGGACGGCGGCAATCAGCAGCTCTCCCTGCGTATGGGCGCACAAGGCCCGCACAGCGGCATCACCGTCGCGTTGGAGCATGCCAAGGACGACCCGGTCTGGGCAAAGGACCGCTGGTTCAGCCGCGATGGCAATGCCGGCCCCGACTATCGCGGATCGGGCTGGAGCGCGATCGGCAGGAACGGATCGCACTGCAACCCCTGCAGCAGTACGCCTGGTGATGGCATCACGCCGGCCTGGTGGACCCTGAAAGACGGCGGCGACCCGGCCCGTCCGGGCGACTATCGCCGCACCGATGACAGCGACCGGGTCAATGCCAACGAGCAGATGATGGTGCAGACCGGCGTCGAACGCCGTTCGCTGTTCGCCACGGGCTGGTACGACCTCAGCGATACCGTCCGGCTGGAAGGCGAGGCAATGTACAACCAGCGCATCACCGACCAGCAGGTTGCCGGCTACCCGCTGCAGTACACCCTTCCCGCCGACAGCCCGTTCAACCCCTATGGCGTCGACACGACGTTCAACCGGCGCCTGTGGGAGGTCCCGCGCACCACGCGCAGCGACCTGCAGACCTTCCGCGTGAGCGGTGCATTGAAGGGCAGCGTGCAGCTGGCCGGACGTGTCGTCGACTGGGACGTGGGCGGGCTGCACAACCGGAACCAGCTGAACAAGACCGGCCACGGCGATGCCAGCTATCTGGCGATGGCGCGTGCGCTGAGCCCGGACTGCGGAACTGCCAAGGACATCCACTGCACGCCGTGGAATCCATTGTTGCCTGCGGGGGCCAGCGGCCCGGGCTCGCTCTCCGCCCCGGGCCTGCAGAACTTCCTGTTCCCGTTCTTCACCGATACCGGAACCACCTCCACCACCAGCTACACCGCCAACCTGGTCAGCACCCTGTTCGACCTGCCGGCCGGCGAAGTCGGCGTTGCGGTGGGCTATGAGCATCGGCGCGAGCAGGGCCGTTTCGTGCCCGATGCATTCAGGCAGTCCGGTGAGAGCACCGGCCTCGCCGCCACCACGACCCAGGGCCGCTATTCGCTCGACGAGTTCTATGCCGAGCTGAATGTGCCGATCCTGAAGGACCTGCCCTTCGCCCGTGAACTGAGCTTGAGCCTGGCAGCTCGTCATTCGGATTACAGCAATTTCGGGCAGACCCTGAATACCAAGTTCGGCCTGACCTGGCGCCCGCTGGAAGAGCTGCTGGTGCGTGGCACGGTCGCCACCGGCTTCCGCGCGCCGACCATCGACGACCTGCACGGAGGTGCCGGCTCCAGCTTCGAGTCGTACACCGATCCCTGCGGTGTCGGCGCGACCAACAGCGTCAACGGCAACGCGGCGTGCAACGCCGCCGGCGTTCCCATCGGCTACACACAGCAGGGCCAAGGGGGCAAGGACTGCACCGGTTACCCCTGCCAGACACCGGACGTATTCACCAACCAGTCCAACCCCAACCTGAAACCGGAAACCTCGACCAGCCGTACCGTGGGTCTGGTCTGGAGTCCGCGCTGGGTGGAAGGTCTCGACATCTCGCTGGACTGGTACCAGTACAGGATCGACAACCTGATCATCCAGGACAGCGTGGACCGCATCCTGCGCGACTGCTACGTCCTCGGGAACGCCAGCCGGTGCGACGGCATCTCGCGCGCCCCCGATGGACACATCGACGGCATCGTCTACGGCCTCGCCAACCTCGGCAGGCTGGAGACCGAGGGTTACGACCTCGGGGTCAACTACCGCCTCCCGGAACTGGCGGTCGGCCAGATCCGGCTGGACTGGCAGAGCAGCTATGTCAGCCGGTACGACGAACAGGGCAACAACGCCGCCGGCGAGACCATCATGATCGGGATGGTCGGTACGCCGGGCATCTTCCGCGTGCGCTCCACGCTCGGCGTGGATTGGGAGAAGGGCGACTGGGGACTGCGCTACGGAGTACGGTACTACTCCGGCATGAAAGAGAGCTGCGTCCCCAATCGCCCGTGTACGGCGCCCGACCACCATGCCAACGGGGAACCGGATGCCATCCGTAAAGTAGGCAGCAACACCTTCCATGACCTGCAGGTGCGCTGGAGTGCGCCGTGGAACGCGACCGTATCGCTGGGCGCCAACAACCTGTTCAATCACCGGGGGCCGATCATGTTCTCCAGTCCGGAAAGCGCGTTCCCCTACTACGGCGGGTTCGATATCGGGCGCATGGTGTACATGAAGTATCAGCAGCGGTTCTGATGGACCGTGTCGTACCCAACGGGGTCGCCTGCCGGCCCCGTTCCGACCCATCGCGGACGGGCGACTCGATCAACTGGACGTGAGGCGTGCCGTCACGGTGTCGGTTCGATCTTCCTGGCGATCCTGCGGAACACCGCCAACACGATCAGGCACAGCAGGGTCACCCCGATGGCGATCACGTACTCGCCGATGCCCACCGCGATCCCGATCGCGGCGGCCATGATCAGCGAACTGGCTGTCGTCAGCCCGCTGACCTGATCCTCGTGCGAACCACGCAGGATGGTACCGGCCGCGACGAAGCCCACGCAGGCCACCACTGCTTCGATCAGACGCACCGGATCGACCTGCAGCAGGTCGCGATAACGCTCCTGCTGGAAGTGCTCGGCGATGCTGTCACCCAAGCCAACGATCAGCGCCGCCGCACCGGCGATCAGCATGTGCGTGCGCAGCCCGGCCGCATGCCGGCCCATCTCGCGCTCGATGCCGATCAGCCCGCCGAACAGCATCGCCGCAGCGATGCGCAACAGAATCGACAGATCTTGTTCCAGTCCCATCATTGACGTCGCCCGGCAGTAGAGATGCCGAGCGTTGCAGAGGATGGCGTCTGGGGACCGTGAAGCCGCCCGCATGCCCCGCCGCACCGGCCGTCAGGCCGCCTACTGGGCCAGGTAGCCACCATCGATGGCGTAGTAGGTCCCCGTAGCGAAGGAGGCATCGTCGCTGGCCAGCCAGGCCACCAGCGCTGCCACTTCGTCGGCCTTGCCCAGCCGGCCCAGCGCGTGTTTGGCCTCCAGCGCCTTGCGCACTGCCGGGTCCATCTTGTCCAGCAACGGTGTGGCGATGAAGCCGGGGCCGACCGCATTGACCCGGATACGGTCGGCGGCATGCTCCCACGCGGCGGTCTGGGTCAGCCCGACCACGCCGTGCTTGGCCGCTACGTAAGCGGCCGAGTTGTTGAAACCGACCTGCCCCAGGATCGAGGCCATGTTGATGATGCTGCCGCCCTTCCCCGCCGCACGCATCGCCTGGATCTGCGCCCGCTGGCACAGGAAGACACTGGTGAGATTGACGTCGATGACCCGCTTCCAGCCGTCCACGGGGTAGTCGCCACTGAGCGCCGACGGGCCGCCGATGCCCGCGTTGTTGATTGCGATGTCCAGCCCACCCAGGGCCTCCACAGTCCGGTGCACCGCCGCCTCCACGGCCGCTTCATCGGTCACGTCCAACGCGATCCCGATGGCATTGACATCCTTGCGACGCAGCGCTTCGGCGGTTTTCTCGACCGCATCCGCCTTCAGGTCCCAGACCGCCACCGCTGCACCGGAGGCAGCCAGCAGTTCGGCCGCGGCCAGGCCGATACCGGAGACGCCGCCGGTCACAATGGCCACCTTGCCCTTGAGCTTGTAATCGATCATCACGTTGTACCTCGGGTTGGAAAACAGCGGCAGGCCGTGCCTGCATGACATCCACCCTACGCCCCGGCTGCGTTACAGAACGTGCACGCAGGCACCCGCAACAATGCTTCCCATCGCTGCAACGCACTGCCCCCTATGCTGGCGGTCGTACGTCCACATCTCGTCTGTTCACGCTGCCCGATGGCAGCGCCCTCCCCCAAGGCATGCACATGACATCTTCCACCGACGGCCCCCTGTTCACCCCCACCCGACTGGGCGCGATCGAGGCGCGCAACCGCATCGCGATGGCCCCGCTGACGCGCAACCGCGCCATCGACGGCCGCGTGCCCAACCCGCTGGCCATCGAGTACTACCAGCAGCGCGCCAGCGCCGGCCTGATCATTGCCGAGGCCACCCAGATCAGCCCGATGGGTCAGGGCTACCTGGACACCCCCGGCATCTACAGCCAGGCACAGATCGAGGCCTGGCGCGGCGTGACCGCCGCCGTGCATGCGCGCGGTGGCCGGATCGTGCTGCAGCTCTGGCACGTCGGCCGCATCTCACATACCAGCCTGCTGCCTGATGGGCAGGCGCCGGTAGCCCCCAGCGCGCTCACCGCCAACGCCAAGACGTTCACCGCCAACGGGTTTGAGGATGTGTCGGCACCGCGCGCTCTGGCGCTCGATGAGATTCCCGGCATCATCCAGGACTACCGCCAGGCGGCGCGCAATGCGATCACCGCCGGCTTCGACGGCGTGGAAGTGCATGCGGCCAACGGTTACCTGATCGACCAGTTCCTGCGCGATGGCAGCAACCAGCGTACCGACGCCTACGGCGGCAGCATCGAGAACCGCACCCGCCTGCTGGATGAGGTGGTGCGCGCGGTGGCGGCCGAGATCGGCGCCGAGCGTACCGGCGTACGCCTGTCGCCGGTCACCCCCGCCAACGACGCACACGACAGCCAGCCGCAGCCGCTGTTCGAGCGCGCGGTCGAACGCCTGGACGCGATTGGCGGGCTGGCCTTCATCCATGTCATCGAAGGCGCCACCGGCGGTCCGCGCGACAACATCGCCTTTGATTACGCAACGCTGCGTGCGAAGTTCCGTGGCCCGTGGATCGCCAACAACGGCTATACCAAGGACACCGCCTCGGCGGCGATCGCATCCGGGTACGCCGACATGATCGCCTTCGGCCGTGCGTTCATCGCCAACCCGGACCTGGTCGAGCGCCTGCGGCTGGGCGTGGCCCTGTCCGAGCTGGACCCGAACACGCTGTACGGGGGCGGCTCGCAGGGGTACACCGACTACCCGAGCGTGTCCGGCTGATGCGTTGCGCGCGTGGCCCGCTACATGGCGGGCCACGCGTTCGCAGGATCACCACATGGATGTACCTGTCTGGCAGGGCGGCTGCCTCTGCGGCGCCATTCGTTTCGAGGCCCGCGGCATCTCGTCCGCGCACTCCACCCGCGCCTTCTGCGCCCAGTGCGGCAGCACACTGGGCGCGATCGACGACGCGCCGGTGATTGCCCTGCTCACGGGCGCATTCGATGCATCGCACGCGCCGGCACTGGCCCCGCGCGGGCAGTCGTTCGTCGACGGCCAGCCGGACTGGCTGGCCGCGACGCCCGTGGTCAATACACCGGCAGCGAAATGAAGCTGGCCTGCTGCGGCGCGTGCCAGATCTGCTGGGTCGCCTTCTGGTAGTCGCCCGGCTTGGCCAGGTAGATGTTCGGCACGAAGGTCTGCGGGTTGCGGTCGTACAGCGGAAAGAGGCTGGACTGCACCTGCACCATCACCCGGTGGCCCGGCTGGAACACGTGGTTGGCGGTGGGCAGCCCGAACCGGTAGTCGAGCACCTGGTTGGCGGCAATCGCCTGGGGCGTGCTGAAGCTCTCGCGGTAACGGCCGCGGAAGATCGCCATCGACACCGCCAGCTCGTAGCCCCCCATTTCCGGCGTGGACGGGGTCTGGTCGGGGTACACATCGATCAGCTTCACCACCCAGTCGCTGTCAGTGCCGCTGGTGGCCGCCTGCAGGTTCACCTGCGGTGCGCCGCCGATGCGCAGCGGTTCGGTCAGCGGTTCACTGATGAAGGTCAGCACGTCGGGACGACCATCGACAAACCGCTGGTCCTTGACCAGCCAGCTGGTCCACATGTCGCGATCGGCGAAGCGCACCGGGCGCGGCACGAACGGGACCGGCTTGGCCGGGTCGGACACGTAGGCTTCATACGTTGCCTCGCCGGGCTGCGGCGCCTCGAAGGACAGTCTGCCGCCGGCACGCAGGTAGAGCGGCCTGTTCTGCGCGGCGGTGCGTGGCCACTGCGGCAGGCGATCCCAGTGGTTCTCGCCGGTGTTGTAGATCAGCACCGGGGGTGTATCGGCCTTGGCCGCGCCATCCACCAGATACTGGTCGAAGAACGGTTTAAGCACGTCGCGGCGGAACTGCAGCGCGGTGTCGCCATCGAACTTCAACGCGCCCAGCGTCGAACCGTCATAGTTGACCTGGCTGTGCCGCCACGGGCCCATCACCAGGTAGTTGAGCGTATTGCCGGTGTCGCGTGGCTCCATCGCCGCATAGCTGTGCACCGCGCCCCACATGTCCTCCTGGTCCCACAGGCCCTGCAGCCACATCGTCGGTACCTTCAACGGCGTCTTGGCCATGCGCGCGTCCAGCGCCTGCTCCTGCCAGAACGCATCGTAGGCCGGGTGCTCGATCAGCTTGTGCCACCACGGCAGCTGATCCAGGCCGTTGGCCGTGGCGTAGTCGCCGGCCGAGCCGGCACGCAGGAACGTGGTGTAGTCGTCGTAGCCGACGCTGGGAATCGTCGGCCCCTTGCCGCGCTTGGCCAGCTGACCGGTGAAGTAGCCGAAATTGACCTGGCGGAAGGCGCCGTAGTTGAGCCAGTCGTCGCCCATCCAGCCGTCGATCATCGGGCTTTGCGGCGCGGCCACCTTCAACGCCGGATGCGGGTCGGTCAAGGCCATCACCACGGTGAACCCTTCGTAGGACGAGCCCAGCATGCCGACCTTGCCATTGCTTTCCGGCACATGCTTGACCAGCCAGTCGATGGTGTCCCACGCATCGGTGGCATGGTCCACCCGGGTTGGATTGAGTGGTCCACGCAGCGGCCGCGTCATCACGTAATCGCCTTCGGAACCGTACTTGCCGCGGATGTCCTGGAACACGCGGATGTAGCCGCCATCGACGAACACCTCGTCGCCCTGCGGCAGGATGTCGCGCATGTGCGGAGAGTCGATCCGTCTGGCACGGTTGGCGGCGTCATATGGCGTGCGCGTCAGCAGGATGGGCGCGTTGTGGGCGCCCTTGGGCACCACGATCACGGTGTACAGCTTCGTACCGTCGCGCATCGGTACCATCACCACGCGCTTGTCGTAGTCGTTGCGGGCCGTCGGCGTCACGAACCCCTTGGCCGGGATATCCGGCGTCATCGGCGAGGTCTGCGCCGACACACTGGCCGCAACCAGGACACTCAACAGCACGACAGGCACGACACGGACACGCATGGGCTCTCTCCCGGCAGGTTGGCGACGAACGTCCGCAGCCTAGCGTCGAGCCGGCCGGGAACGTAAGTGCCGGCGGTCGTCCGGCACCGTCCCCGGCTCGCATTCAGCCGCCAACCGACGTTTCGTGCAAAGCCTGCCAGCGCAGCGCGCCGTCGGCGTCGGCGCGCAACAGCGCCAGCGCCTCGCGCCGCGTGCGGCCCTGCGCGTCGGCCTGGTCTTCCCGGTAGCGCACACCGCAGACATTGCCCGCCACCGCCAGGAAGGCGACGTCGTCCAGCGCGATGCGCAGACCGGGGCGACCACCGTGCATGGCGGCGAAGAACCGGGCAAGGGCCGGCTTGTCCAGGCGCACGCCACCAATGCCGACCATGCTGAAGTCGTCGGTGAAGCGGGCCAGCAGGGTGTCCAGCGCGTCGACCGGCAGACGGGCGTTGAACCAGTCCTCGATCAGCACGTGCAGCGCGCGCACCTCGTCGAAGGCGGCCAGGGCAGAGATAGGGGGACTATTCATGGTGAGCTCGCTGATGCGGAAAGGGACGCCGCCGGCAGCCGCCAGAGGGGCAGCAGCGGCAGCAGGGTCATGCTGCTGGCCAGCAGCAGCGTCAGGGCGAAGGCGCGCTCGGGCAGCACGGCAGACAGCGCGCCGAGCACGCAGGCCAGCAGTGCGGCGGCCAGACAGAAACTCAGTTGGCGGTTGAGGTTCCACAACGCGCTGCCCGGCAGCAGGTCCGTATCCGCCAAGCCCTGGAACGCGAGCGTCTGCGCGCTGCTGCTGCACAGGCTGCCGCCGAGGCCCATCAGCGCGAAGGCCACCACGGGCAGCACCGGATGACCGCTCTGCGCGCCGGTCAGCAGCGCGATGCCGACCGCCTGGCAGCCCATGCCCGCGCTCAACAGCGGCCGCGCCCCGATGCGTGTCAGCCCGTGCCGGGCAGTGGCGATCGCGCAGGCCGAGGCGATGGCCCAGGGCAGCATGAAACCGCCGATGGCCGCAGGACCGTAGCCCTGTCGGTGCAGCAGCAGCGTGGCCACCAGCTGGACGCCGATGAAAGTACCCGGCACCAGCAGATAGACCAGCATCGCCACGCGCAGCCCGGCATGGCGCAGCAGCGACCAGTGGAGCACCGGATGCGTGGTGCGGCGCGCACTGCGGGCGTAGCCGGACAGCACCAGCGCAGCGCCGACCAGCAGCGCGGCGCCGGACATCCGCTGCGCCGGTTCGGCCAGCAGGCTCAGTGCGACCAGCAACAGGCTCAGACCCACGCCGCCCAGCAGCAGCCCGCGCCGGTCCAACGCGGGTGCGGACGCCGGCACCGAAGGGTGGAGCCAGCACGCTGCCAGCACCAGCGCCACCACGGCCAGCGGTACGCTGATCAGCAGCACGCCCCGCCACGAGCCCCACTCCACCAGCAGCCCGCCCAGGGTGGGCGACAGCGCGGGCACCAGCAGCGCCACCGCCATGATGCGGGTGGTCAGGCGCGCGCGATCGGCCGGAGGACATTCGCGGTAGGCCGCCGCCTGCCCCACCGGAATCAACAACCCGCCGCCCAACCCCTGCAGCAGCCGCCAGGCGATCAGCCACGCAATGCTGGGGGCGGTCCCGGCCAGCAGCGCACCCACGGTGAACAGCGCCAGCGACAGGCACAGCACCCGGCGCTCGCCGACGCGCGCGGCCAGCCAGTGGCCAAGCGGAATGACCAGCGTCAGGCCAAGCATGTAGGCGTTGCCGATCCATGCCAGTTGCGACACCGAGGCATGCAGCTCTGCGGCGATGGCCGGATAGGCGACGGTGCCGATGAACATGTTGACCAGGTCCAGCGAGAATCCCAGCAGGTACAGCAGCTCCACCCTGGCTCGATACACCATCACGCACTCCCGGAAACGAGGCGGCAGCATGCGCGTTCAAGCGTGCTGGATAAACAGAACCTTCGATGCAAAACTGTCAAACCGTTTTTGACAGCCAGAGAGCGCGATGGTCAGCCTGGACCGCTTCGATACCTTCAAGGCCGTGGTCGATGCCGGCAGCCTGACCGCAGCGGCCCAACGGTTGGGCCAGAGCAAGGCAGTGGTGAGCTTCAACCTGAAACGGCTGGAGCAGGAGCTGGGCGTGACCCTGCTGGTGCGCAACACGCGCAGCCTGGCACTGACCGAAGCGGGCGAGCGCTTCCACCAGCATTGCACTGCGATGCTCGCCAGCGCCGAGCTGGCCATCGAGGAAGCCCGCAGCGAACAGCAGCATCTGCGTGGCACGCTGCGCCTGACCACCACGCCCGAATATGCGATCGCCCGGGTGGTGCCGCTGCTGGAGCGCTTCCGTGCCCTGCACCCGCAGCTGCGCCTGCATCTGTCGACCTCGCCGGCGCACGCCGACCTGATTCCGGAACGGTTCGACCTGGCGATCCGGTTGGGGCGCATGGCCGATTCCCGGCTGCGCGCCACCCTGCTCGACGAGCATGCGTTGTGCGCGGTGGCCGCGCCGTCGGTGCTGTCCCCGCTGCCGGACGAGGCCGCGCGCGATGATCCGGACTGGGTGCGGACGCTGCCGCGGTTGGGCTATCCGCGCCTGGCGGACCTGCCGTTGATCGCCCCCGATGGCAGCGATCAGATCTTTGCCTGCAACCCAGCCGATGCGGTGGTCACGGTGGACAACGCGTCCACACTGCGCGCCTTCGCGCTGGCCGGGGCCGGGGCGACGGTGCTGCCGAGGTGGTTGATCGACGAGGATCTTGCCTGCGGTCGGCTGCTGCCGATCCTGCGCAGGCACCGCTTCCCGCGCCAGGGCGTCTATGCGGTGTTTCCGGACACGGCCCAGCCCTCGCGGCGGGTGCAGCTGCTGCTGGCGCACCTGCGCCAGCACCTGCCGGAGTGAGCGGCAGGCACGACGCAGCGTCGTGCCTGCCGGTGGTCCTCAGCGTACGACGGTTGCGTCCAGCACGACATCCACGTGCTGCACCGGATCGGTGGCCGAACGCGCCACCTGCACCTGGTAACGGCCGGCGGCGATCTTCCACTGCTTGTCGGCGGTATCGAAGCTGGCCAGGGTCTTCGGCTCGGCCTCGATGCGGATGCGGCGGCGCTCGCCCGGCTGCAGCATCACCTTCTGGAAGCCGATCAGGCGGATCGGGGTGACGCTGCCTTCGGGCAGGGTGAGATACAGCTGCGCCACGTCCGCGCCGGCCACCTTGCCGGTGTTGCGCACGTCCACGGTGGCCACCAGCCGCTGGCCTTCCACGGTCACCGCCAGGTTGTCGTAGCCGAACTGCGTGTAGGACAGGCCGTGGCCGAACGCGAACTGCGGCACCAGACCCTTGGCGGCGAACCACTTGTAGCCCACGTTGGCGCCTTCGATGTCGTAGTCGATGGTGTCGTCGGGCTTCTGCTTGGGCGTGAAGCCCAGTCCGTTCACGTGCGGACGCGGCAACTGGCTGGCATCCACCGGCCAGGTCACCGGCAGGCGGCCGGACGGATTGACCTTGCCGGTCAGCAGCGCGGCGATGCCTTCACCGCCACGGATGCCCGGGTACCAGGCCTGCAGAACGGACGGCACCTGCTGCAGCCACGGCAGCTCGACCGGACCATTGGTTTCCAACACCACCACGGTCTTCGGGTTGGCCTTGGCCACGCCGGCAATCAGCGCGTCCTGGTTGTCAGGCAGCTGCATGTGCGGCAGATCGACCGACTCGGCCGACCACTGCGTGGCAAAGACGATGGCGACGTCGGCAGCGGCGGCAGCGCGCGCGGCAGCGGCCACATCACGCCCATCGACATAGCTGATCTGCGCATCCGGACGCTCTGCACGCAGGGCCTCCAGCGGTGAGGACGGGTGGAAGATCACCGGACCCGGCCAGGTGGTCGGCAGCACGCCTGGCACGGCGTTGGTGCCGCGTGCGGTCCAGCCCACCATCGACGAACCGCCGCCACCGATCACGCCCTTGTCGGCATGGCCACCAATGATCACGATGCGCTGCACGTCCTTGCCCAGCGGCAGCAGGTCGCCGGCATTGCGCAGCAGCACGCTGCCCTCTTCCACGGTGCGCTGCGCGGCCAGGAAGCCGGCCTCGTCGTCGATCGGCTGGTGCTGCGGCGGCAGGTCGAAGTTGCCGTGCGCGAACATGGTGCGCAGGATGCGGGCGACCATGTCGTCCAGGCGTGCCTGCGGCACAACGCCACCGGCCACGGCCAGGCGCAGCGGTTCATCGAAATACACCGCCTTGTCGAACACCTCGCCGGCCGACTGCTGGTCCAGACCGGCCAGGGCCGCCTTGGAACCGCTGTGCACGCCGCCCCAGTCGGACATCACGAAACCGGGGAACTTCCACTCCTGCTTGAGCACCTGGTTCATCAGGTAGTTGTGCTCGCAGCCGTAGATGCCGTTGATGCGGTTGTAGGAGCACATCACCGAACCGGGCTTGCCCGTTTCCAGTGCGATCTCGAAGGCCAGCAGGTCCGACTCGCGCATCGCCTGCTCGCCGATCTCGGCGCTGTGGAAATTGCGCGAGGTTTCCATGTCGTTGAGCGCGAAGTGCTTCATCGTGGAGATGACATGCTGGCTCTGCACGCCACGGATCGACTCGCCGACCAGGCGGCCGGCCAGCAGCGGATCTTCACCGGCGTACTCGAAGTTGCGGCCGTTGCGCGGATCGCGCTGCAGGTTGACGCTGCCGGCCAGCAGGATGTTGAAGCGCTGCTGCCAGGCTTCGCGGCCCATCGTGGCGCCGCCGGCAAAGGCGATCTGCGGGTTCCAGCTCGAGGCGGTGGACGGACCGGACGGCATGGCCGTGGCATGGTCGCCCTTGCGCAGGCCGCCCGGGTTGGTCACGCCGACGCCGGCATCGGCCGACTGCTGCGCCGGAATGCCCAGACGCGGAACGCCGGGCACGAAGCCGGCCGAGCCGACCGCGCCTTCCGGCAACGGGCCACCATCCTTGCCCAGCCCGAAGTAGCTGTGCAGCATCTGGAATTTCTCATCGACGGTCATCTGCGCGACGAGCAGCGCCGCGCGAGCGTCGGCGCTCAGGCCGGTGTCCATCCACGGCTGTTCCCCGCCCACCGGGGCGGCGTAGCCGAGGGTCAGCAGCGTGCCGGCAACGCCCTGCTTGCCGGTATCGGTACGCAGCTTCACCGACGTGCTGGTGGCCGATTCGAAGCCCTGGCTGAAGTACGAACCGGTGGCGGCCGAGTCGAAGCCGGCGGCAGTGGCGCCTTCGGCATCGACCGCGCCCAGCAGCACAGCGGGCGCGCCCAGGCGCGTGGCGTCCACCAGATTTTTGACCGGGGCTGCACCGCTCGCCGCACCCACGCTGCGGGTGTAGAGCGCGACCACATGGGCACCATCGTTCAGGCGCAGGTAGTTCAGGTCGCCGGACGCGCTGTCCAGTTCGGCTTCCACGGGCAGGCGCGAGATCACGATGCTGCCGCGGCGTTCTGCCGCGTCGGCCGCACCGGTCACGAAGCGGTACGAGTAACCCAGCCGGTCAGCCAGGACCTGAAGCGGGTCGGCGGCGGGGCCGGCATCGGCCGCGCGCACCACATTGCCGATGGTCAGGGCGTCCACCTGCAGGGCCTGCAGCTGGTCGGCCAGTACCGTGGCGTCGATGCGCTCGGGCGCCTGTTCCAGGCTCAACACGGTGAAGGCATCGCCAGTGGCGACAGCCTTGGGCAGCGCGGCCAAGGCCGGGGCGGACAGCGAGAGTGCGATGGCGGCCGTCAGGGCCAGGGGCTTTGAAATCGTTTTCATGAGCGGGCGAAACACCTTTGCTTGCGCAATAAATCCAGGGAGTCTTGCCGCAGAAGGGTGCAGCGCCGTACGGGCGGGCCGCGGGCCGCAAGGGCCCGGACCGGGGTGATGCAGGTCAGTGTCGGCTACGCCCGGGCCCCTCCGCCCGACGTGACAGCCGCACTGCCGGAAGCCGCAGCGAAACCGATGCTCCCAGGCGAAGAGTGGGCGAGCCTGTTCATCGCTGTCAACACCGCATTCACATCCGGGGCGGATCGCGTCAGCCCACAGGCTTGATCACCACGGTCTGCGCACTGCCGACCACCCGCCCCTGCAGGTCGCGCGGAAGCAGCGGTGCCAACGGTTCCCCGCCCTCACGGGTGTGCAGGACCGAGCGCGCTTCGCCATCGGCGAAGCAGAACCCTTCGCCCCACTGGCGCAGCGCCACCACCAGCGGAAACAGGGCCTGGCCCTGGTCGGTCAGCGCGTAGTGGAGGTAGCGACCGCCATCGGGAGACGGCTGCTGGACCAGGATGCCGGCATCGGCCAGCGCCTGCAGGCGCTGGCTCAGCATGCTGCGCGACATCCCCAGGCTGCGCTGGAAATCGCTGAAGCGCTGCACGCCATCGAAGGCGTCGCGCACGATCAGCAGCGACCAGCGGTCGCCCACCACGTCCAGCGCACGGGCCACCGGGCAGGTCGGATTGGGAGTGTGCATGGCGGTGCTCCGATTTGATGGTTTCATTTTAGAACCATAAGACCCAGAATCAACTGGTTCTATTTTGAGACCAAAAGATGTCCGCTTCTGCAACCTGTCCCCGTACCGCCTCGCCGCTGATCCTGCTGTTCGCGTGCGCTGCCGGCCTGAGCGTCGCCAATGTCTATTACGCGCAGCCGCTGCTGGACGCGCTCGCCGCCGACCTGGGCATCGGCACCGCCCGGATCGGCGCGGTGATCGCCGCCACCCAGCTGGGGTCCGTGGCCGCATTGCTGTGGCTGGTGCCGCTGGGCGACCGCCTCCGCCGTCATCGGCTGCTGGCCGTCCAGAACGTTGCGCTGGTGATGGCCCTGCTCGGTGTGGCGGTGGCCGGCAGCGCGACGACGCTGCTGCTGGGCATGCTTGCGGTGGGCCTGCTCGGTACGGCCATGACCCAGGGTCTGATCGCCTACGCCGCGGCTGCCGCTTCGCCACACGAACGGGGCCGCGTGGTGGGTGCGGCGCAGGCCGGCGTGGTGATCGGGCTGCTGCTGGCGCGCGTGGTGGCCGGTGCGGTGGCCGACATCGGCGGCTGGCGCGCCGTGTATGGGCTGTCGGCCGGGTTGATGGTGATCACCGGCGTGCTGGTGTGGCTGCGCCTGCCGCGGCTGGCCGTGCCCGCAGCGGTGCCGCGTGTGTCGCTGCCCGCGCTGCTGCGCACGCAGCCGGTCCTGCGCAGGCGCGGCATGCTGGGACTGCTGATGTTCATCGCATTCGGACTGTTCTGGAGCACCGTGGCGCTGCCCTTGAGCGCACCGCCACATGCGCTGGGCCATACCGCCATCGGCGCCTTCGCACTGGTCGGCCTGGTCGGCGCGCTGGCCGCGGCACGCAGCGGCCACTGGAGCGACCAGGGCCACGCCGGGCGCGTGTCGGGCGCGGCGTTGCTGCTGTTGCTGGTCAGCTGGATACCGCTGGCCGCGCTGCCCGTGCACCTGGGCTGGCTGGTGCTTGGCGTGCTGCTGCTGGATCTGGCGGTGCAGGCGCTGCATGTGACCAACCAGAGCCTGATCCTGGCGGCCGCCCCGCAGGCCCAGGCACAGGCGATCGCAGCCTACATGCTGTTCTATGCGGCCGGCAGCGGCATCGGCGCCGTGGCCGGCAGCGCGTTGTATGCCGCGCACGGCTGGAGCGCGGTCTGCGGTGCCGGCGCCGTGGTATCGGGGGGGGCGCTGATGCTGTGGGCGCGCGCCCGGCGCAGTCCATAAGCGCTTCGCGCTACGCTGTACAACGATGAGAACGAGAGCTGTCGTGGATTCCTTCACCCTGATGCGCGCCTTCCGGCGGATCGTCGAACGCGGTGGCCTGGCGCGCGCCGCCGAGGATCTGGGCATGTCGGCGGCCGGTCTGAGCAAGCAGCTGCGCACGCTGGAAAGCCACCTGGGCGTGGTGCTGCTGCAGCGCACGACCCGCCGCATGAGCCTGACCGACACCGGCCATGCCTACTACGCCGAATGCTGTCGCCTGCTCGATGCGCTGGACGCACTGGAGCGCGGCATCGCCGAACAGCATGGCCAGGTCGGCGGCCGCCTGCGGGTCAATGCCCCGCTCTCGTTCGCGGTGAGCACGCTGTCGCCGCTGCTGCCGCGTTTCCTTGCCCTGCATCCGCAACTGGCGCTGGACCTGGTGATGGAAGACCGGGTGGTCGATGCCGTCGGTGAAGGCTTCGATGTGTCGCTGCGGCTGCGCGCGGACCTGGACGACTCCCGCCTGGTCGCGCGCCGGCTGGCCTCGCTGCAGCAGGTGCTGTGCGCGGCACCGGCCTACCTGCGGCACCACCCGGCGCCCACCACCGTCGAACAGTTGCGCGAGCATGCGCTGCTGGCCTACAGCCTGTCCGACTCGCCCGGCAGCTGGCCGTTGCAGGGGCCCGATGGGCGCATCAGCGTCCCTCTGCCAACCCGCGTCAGCGCCAACAACAGCCTGCTGCTGCGCGAGCTGCTGGTGGCCGGGATGGGCATCGGCGCACTGCCCTCGTTCCTGGCGGCGCCCTTGCTCGCCAACGGCCAGCTCCAGCAGGTGCTGCCCGACCACCGGTATCCGCCGCGCGTGGTCCACGCGATCTATCCCACCCAGCGCCACCTGCAACCCAAGGTGCGCGCCTTCATCGATTTCCTGCTTGAGGCACTCCCTCAGGCCGAGGGACTGGATTACTGACACCCGGCGAAAACTGAGCTGCCTGGCCACGGCTGTTTCGCCTGCCGTGCGCTGCCTAACCTGCGTTCTCCCCCGCTGAACCAGGTTCTGCCATGTCTTCTTCCCTTCCCCCCGCCACCGCATCGCGGCCGGTGGTCGAGTTCTTCCACGACGTGGTCTGCGGCTGGTGCTTCGTGCTCGCGCCACGGTTGGCCCGGGTCGCGGCCGAACTGGACATCCAGGTACGGCACCGCAGCTTCGTCCTGCAGGACTCGCGCACGGAGATGATCCGGGTGTTCGGTTCGATGGCCGATGCCAAACGGATCATCCTGACCCATTGGGAGGAGTGCGCCGCGCAGGAGGACATCCCGCGCATCGACGTGGGCGGCATGCGCGCGACCTCGTTCGACTACCCCTCCGGCTGGCAGGGTGCGCTGGCCTGCCAGGCCGCCGCGCTGCTGGGCGGCAACACCGCACACGGCACGATGTTCGATGCCATCCAGTGGGCGCACCTGCACCAGCACCGCAACATCGGCGATGTCGAGGTGCTGCTGGACATCGCCGAAGCGCTGGGCCATGCACGCGGCCGTTTCGCCGGGTACATGCGCGGCCCCGTCGCCCATGAACGCGTGCAGTCCGACCGTGCCCGGGCACGCGATCTCGGCATCCGCTCCATTCCCACCGTGATCGGCGCCGACGCGCTGCGCCTGCAGACCCTGCCATTGCCGCAGCTGCGCCAGGCGTTGGCCGCGCTGGTCCACGCCTGAGTTTTTCCGCCCCACTGCAAGGAGTTTTCCCATGTCGCTTCACCCTCTCGCCGCCGCACTGGGCCTGCTGCTCGGCGCGCTCGCGCTGCCCGCTGGCGCCCACCCGTCGGTGCCGACCGAACGCGTGCCATCCGGGCAACAGGTCGGCATCAGCCCCTGGGGGCCCACCGATGAGATCGGCCGGCTCAACCTGATCACCGACGCCTCGCGTGCGGCGATCCTGTCGCGCGTCACGGGCGGCAAGGTCTATGACCTGGCGACCGACTACTACGTCGGTATGCCCAGCTGGCAGGACGCCGGCGACCCGCACTACCAGTTCTGGATGACCCACACCCCGCAGGGCACGGTCATCGACGATCCGATGGGGGTGGGCGAAACGATGAACAGCACGCGCAGCTACACCGGCACGGCGTTCTCGATGTACAGCCACACCGGTACGCATATCGATGCGCTCAACCACTTCGGCATCCACGGCCGTATCTGGAACGGCTTCGAGGCCAGCCGGCATCTCGGGGACCGCGGCTGGAAAGTGACCGGCGTAGAGAAATTCCCTCCGCTGGTGGCGCGGGGCGTGCTGATCGACGTCGCCGGTGCCAAGGGCGTGGCGATGCTGCCGGACAACTACCGGGTCACCCGCCAGGATCTCCAGCAGGCCCTGCGCCGGCAGAAGATCGACCTGCGCCAGGGCGACATCGTGCTGATCCGCACCGGGCGCATGCAGCTGTTCGACCAGCCCCGGGCCTATATGGCCAACCCGCCGGGCATGAGCCTGGATGCAGCCCGCTTCCTGGTGGAGGACGGCGGGGCGATGGTGGTGGGCGCCGACAACCTCAGCTTCGAGACCTTCCCCTCCGAAGTGGCCGATGACTACGTGCCGTTGCACACCTATCTGCTGGCCCAGCAGGGCGCCCCGATCATCGAGCTGGTCGCGCTGGATGCGCTGGCCCGCGACCGGGTCTACGAGTTCGCCTTCATCGGCGGGCCGCTGAAGATCCGGGGCGGTGACGCCGCGCCGCTGCGCCCCGTCGCGCTGCCGGTGCGCCCGGACGAAATTCATTAGCAATTTGACTCATTGGCGGTAGGATTGTCGGTATCAGCCCTTGACACCGTCCTTCCCGATACTCGCCGCCATGCCCCTGTTCCGTGCCCGCCCGCGCCTGTTCCAGCCCTTCCGGGAGGCCCGCTGATGGGCGCGGCCCGGGCCCTGGAAGACCTGCTGGCCAGCCGCCAGGTCTGGCGCGGGCAGCCGCGCACGGCGCCGGTCGAGGCCCCCCACCCCACCGGCCATCCGGCGCTGGACGCCCGCCTGCCGGGCGGCGGCTGGCCCCCCTCGGCCCTGTCCGAGATCCTGCTGTCCAGCCCGGGCCAGGGCGAGCTGGGGCTGGTCTGGCCGACCCTCGCGCGGCTGAGCCAGCAGCAGGCGGTGGTGCTGGTCGCCCCGCCGTGGCAACCGCATGCCCCGGCCTGGGCCGGCGCCGGGCTGGCGCTGGACCAGGTCCATATCGTCCGGGCCACCCCGCGCGAGGCGCTGTGGGCAGCTGAACAATGCCTGCGCTCGGCCGCCTGTGCGGCCGTGCTGTGCTGGCCACAGGGCGATGACCGTGCCCTGCGCCGGCTGCAGGTGGCCGCCGAAACCGGCCAGTGCCTGGGCTTCGCCTTCCGTGATGCCCGCCAGGCCCGCAATCCGTCCCCGGCCGCCCTGCGCCTGCAGGTCGACGATGGCCAGGTGCAGGTCCTCAAGTGCCGTGGCGGACGGGCACCGGCCCACCCGCTGCCGCTGTCGCTGGCGCATTGAGCCGCCGCCATGCAGTGGGCCTGCCTGTTGCTGCCGCAGTTGGCGCTGGATACCGCGTTGCGCCAGCAGCCCGATCCGTCGCTCGCGCTGGTGCTGGTCAGCGGACCGGCACAGCGGCGCATGCTGCATGCGGTCAGCCCACGCGCGCGGCAGCTCGGGCTGCGCCGCGGCATGCTGCTGTCGGCCGCGCAGGTACTGACCGGCGAGCTGGTCTGCGTCGAGTACGATCCACGCGCCGAACAGGCCACCCGTCAACTGCTGGCCAGTTGGCTGTACGGCATCAGCTCGCAGGTGAGTCTGGATTTTCCGCATGCGCTGGCCCTGGAGGTCGGTGCCAGCCGCGCGCTGTTCGGCGATTGGCCGGCGATTGAGCAGCGCCTGCACGAAGGCCTGCAGGAACTCGGTTTCCGCCATCGTCTGGTGGCCGCGCCCAATCCCTACGCCGCCTGCGTGCTCACCCACCTGCACCCGCGCCTGGGCGTGGACGACAGCCACCTGCTGGCCGCCCTGGACCCGGTGCCGATCGAACGCAGCGGCCTGCCCGCCGATGCCGTCACGGTATTGACCCGCTCGGGCCTGCGTACGCTCGGGGCCGCCTTCGCGGTGCCGCGTGACAGCCTGGCGCGGCGTTTCGCACCGCAGGTGCTGGCCCATCTGGATGCCCTGCGCGGCCTGCAGTCTCCGCTGCTGCGCTACTTCCAGCCCCCCGACCGGTTCGATGCGCGGATCGAGTTCGAGTACGAGATCGACTCCACCCAGGCCCTGCTGTTCCCGCTGCGTCGCCTGACCGCCGACCTGGCCGCCTTCCTGTGCTCGCGCGATGGCGGCGTGCAGCAGTTCGACCTGTGGTTCGAGCACGACGGCCAGCCCGACACCCGCCTGTCGATCGGTCTGCTGGCACCGGAGCGCGACCCGGCGATGCTGTTCGAGCTGGCGCGCAACCGGGTGGATCACCTGGCACTGCCCGCCGGCAGCCGCGGCCTGCGCCTGCAGGCCGAGCGCCTGCCACCGTTCGTACCGGCCGCCCGTGACCTGTTCGACCCGCGCCCGCAGCAGGCCATGCCGTGGGAGCAGGTGCGCGAACGCCTGCGTGCACGGCTGGGCGACGACGCCGTGCAGGGCTTGGGGCTACGCGCCGACCACCGCCCGGAACGCGCCAGCGGCGATGCCGACGCCACCGGCAAGGCATCGCCGCCGGTGGCGTTGCCCCTGCGCCCCGGCTGGCTGCTGCCGCAACCGCAGCCGCTGCATGATCCCCATCTGCGCGTGCTCTCCGGGCCGGAGCGGATCGAGTCGGGCTGGTGGGACGCGGGCGATGTGCGCCGCGACTATTACGTGGTGGAAACCGCGCAGGGCCAACGCGGCTGGGCCTACACCGCGCCCGACGCCAGCGCCGGCCCATTCATGCTGCACGGCTGGTTCGCATGAACCTGCCTCTGCCCGACTATGCCGAGCTGCATTGCCTGTCGGCCTTCAGTTTCCAGCGCGGTGCCTCCACCGCCGAGGAACTGTTCGCGCGCGCCCGGGACCAGGGCTACCGGGCCCTGGCAATCACCGACGAATGCTCGCTGGCCGGCATCGTGCGCGCCTGGCAGGCCGCGCGCCGCCACGGCGTGGCGTTGATCACCGGCGCCGAGTTTCAATTGGAGGATGGCCCGCGCCTGGTGCTGCTGTGCACCGACCTGGCCAGCTATGCCGCGCTGTGCCAACTGATCACCACCTGCCGCCGGCGCGCGACCAAGGGCACCTATCGCTGCCTGCGCGACGACATCCAGGGGCTGTCCGCCAACCTGCTGTGCCTGTGGGTCGACCGCAGCCCCGATCCGGCCGATGCCGGCTGGCTGCAGGCCTGCTTCCCGCAGCGGCTGTGGCTGGCAGTGGAGCTGCACCGCGAGGCCGACGATGAAGCGCGCCTGCGCGTGCTGCAGCAGTTCGGCCAGACCCACCGGATTCCGCTGGTGGCCAGCGGCGATGCGCACATGCATGTGCGCCGCCGCCGCGCCCTGCAGGACACCCTCACTGCCATCCGCCACCATTGCACACTGGCCGACGCCGGCTGGCGCCTGTTCCCCAATGGCGAACGCCACCTGCGCAGCCGCCAGGCGCTGGCCCTGCTGTACCCCACCGCGCTGCTGGAGGAAACCCTGCGCATCGCCGCCCGCTGCCACTTCGACCTGTCGCAGCTGCGCTATACCTATCCGCGCGAACTGGTGCCAGCCGGGCACGATCCGGGGAGCTGGCTGCGCGCGCTGGTCGAGGACGGCATGCAATGGCGCTGGGGCGAGCGCACCACACCGGCCCAGCGGGCACAGATCGAACACGAACTGGACCTGATCGCAACCAAGCAGTACGCGTCCTACTTCCTCACCGTGCACGACATCGTGCGCTTCGCGCGCAGCCAGGAGATCCTGTGCCAGGGCCGGGGGTCGGCCGCCAATTCCTCGGTGTGCTACGTGCTGGGCATCACCGAGATCGATCCCAGCCACATGGAGCTGCTGTTCGAACGCTTCATTTCCGCCGAACGCGACGAACCGCCGGACATCGACATCGATTTCGAACACGAGCGCCGCGAGGAAGTGCTGCAGTACGTGTTCAACCGCTACGGCCGCGAGCGCGCCGCGCTGACCGCCGTGGCAATCAGCTACCGCGGGCGCAGCGCCGTGCGCGATGTGGCCCGCGCGCTCGGCCTGCCACCGGACCAGGTCAACGAGCTGGCCGCCTGCCTGGACCGCTGGAGCAGCCACGAACCGCTGCCCGACGCGCTGCGCGAACGCGGTTTCGACCCGGACACGCCGCTGATGCGGCGGGTGGTGGCGCTGACCGCCGAACTGGTCGATTTCCCCCGCCATCTGTCCCAGCATCCCGGCGGCTTTGTGATCTCCGAACATCCGCTGTCCACGCTCGTGCCGGTGGAGAACGCGGCCATGCCCGGGCGCACCGTGATCCAGTGGGACAAGGACGATCTGGATGCCACCGGGCTGATGAAAGTGGACTGTCTGGCACTGGGCATGCTCACCGCCGTGCGCAAATGCCTGGCACTGCTGCAGGCGCATGGCGAACCGCCGATGAGCATGGCCACCATCCCGCCCGACGACGTCGCCACCTACGACATGATCTGCCGCGCCGACACCCTGGGCGTGTTCCAGATCGAATCGCGCGCACAGATGGCGATGCTGCCACGGATGCAACCGCGCTGTTTCTACGACCTGGTGATCGAAGTGGCAATCGTTCGCCCCGGTCCGATCCAGGGCGACATGGTGCATCCGTATCTGAACCGGCGGAAGCAGCTCAAGGAAAGCGGCGTCGAAGAAATCGACTACCCGCCGGCGCTGCACAAGGTATTCAAACGCACCCTGGGCGTGCCGCTGTTCCAGGAGCAGGTGATGCAGCTGGCCGTCGCCGCAGGCGGTTTCAGTCCCGGCGAGGCCGATGCGCTGCGCCGCTCGATGGCGGCCTGGAAACGCCACGGCGGGTTGGAACCGCATCGGGACAAGCTGCTCGCCGGCATGATCGGCAACGGCTACAGCCGCGACTACGGCGAGCGCCTGTTCGAACAGATCAAGGGCTTCGGCAGCTACGGCTTCCCGGAAAGCCATGCCGCCAGCTTTGCGCTGATCACCTATGTCAGCTGCTGGCTCAAATGCCACCACCCGGCCGCGTTCGCCGCCAGCCTGGTCAACAGCCAGCCGCTGGGGTTCTATACGCCCGACCAGATCCTGCAGGACGCGCGCCGCCACGGCGTACCGGTACTGCCCGTGGATGCCTGCCACAGCGCATGGGACTGCACGCTGGTGCCGCCGGCCGTGGCCGGTGCCGGGTTCGGCATCCGCCTGGGCCTGCGCATGATCGACGGCTTCAGCGAAGCGGTCGCCACCGCACTGGTGCAGGCACGCCAACGCGGGCCGTTCGAGAGCGTCGCCGACCTCAGCCAGCGCGCCCGCCTCGATCGGCGCCACCAGGGCCTGCTGGCCGATGCCGGCGCGCTCAAGGCACTCAGTGGCCATCGCCATCGCGCGCGCTGGGAGGTCTCCGGCGTTGAGAAACCGCTGCCGCTGTTCGCGCAGGCGCGCGCCACCGCCGAAGCCGAGGTGGCGCTGCCCGCTCCCACCGCGTTCGACGACATGCAGGCCGACTACAACAGCACCGGCACCACACTGGGCCGCCACATGGTGTCCTTCGTCCGCCCGCAGCTGCAGCAGCAGCGCTGCCTGCGCTCGGATGAACTGGCCGCGCTGCCACACGGCCGCAACGTGCGCTTTGCCGGGCTGGTGCGCATGCGGCAGCGTCCGCAGACAGCCAGCGGGGTCACCTTCCTGACGCTCGAAGACGAATGCGGCATGGTCAATGCCGTGGTCTGGCGGCGCATCGCCGACCGCCAGCACCGCGTGCTGGTGGAAGCGCGCCTGATGCAGATCGATGGCCGGCTCGAACGCGTGGACGGCGTGCAGCACCTGATCGTGCGGCAGATGCAGGACATCGGCGGCCTCATCGACGGTGTGCGCACGCACAGTCGCGACTTCCACTGACGCCTCCATGCGGCATGCTGTGATGTATCGCGATGCATTCGTTCATAACGTGACGTGCATCGCTTCGATGCGGCATTTTCCGACTGGTCGCCGCGCGAAGCTTTCGGTATCGTCGGCGCTTTCCAAGGACTCGGAGAAACCATGTCGCGCGCGCTCACCCTCACCACCCTGGTGGTTGCCAGCCTCGCGCTGGTCGTGTCCAGCTGGACCGCGTTGGCGCTGCACCAGAGCCAGGCGCGCGATCGCGTGATCACCGCGCGCGGGTTGATCATCGAAGATGGCTCCGGCCAGGCCCGCGTGATCCTTGGCGCACCGGTGCCCGATCCGCTCAGCAAAGGTGTCTCGCAGGGACCGCGCGCCTCGCCGCTGTCCGGCCTGATCCTGATCGGCGCGGACGGTTCCGAGCGCGGCGGCTACGGCACGGCCGATGTCGGCGACGAAGCCATCCTGACTCTGGACGACGCCACCGGCACCACCGAAGTGTTCAAGGTCACCGCCAATCCCGACCGTGGTGCCACGCTGGTGATCAAACACCAGAACAGCACCGGCGCGATGCTGACCTCATGGCAGGGCAAACCCGAACTGATCTTCGTGGGCGACAACGGCCAATCGCACTACGTGCGGCCGAGCACTCCCAGCGCGCCCTGAGCCTGCAACGCCTGCTGCAGGTCCACCGCCAGACGCCGCGCATCGGCCGCGCTCAGGCTGGCCGTGGTGATGCGCACGCCATGCACACCCGGCTGCACCGCGAATACCTCGCCGGCGCGCAACTGCCAGCCGCGCTGGGCCATCGCCAGTACCAGCGGCTGGCTGTCCTGTGCCAACGGCAACCACAGATTCAGGCCATCCATCACCGCCGGTGTCGCGATGCCGCGCTCGCGCAGCGCGGCCTGTACCCTCTGGCACCGCTGGGCGTAATCGCGCCCGGCCTTGGCCACGCGGGCCAGCACCCGGGCCGAGCCCAGCGCCGCCGCCGCCGCGTCCTGCAGCAGATGGCTCACCCAACCGGTCCCCGGTGCCAACCGCAGGCGCAGCCGGGCCGCGGTATCGGCATCGCACCCCAGCAGCGCCAGCCGCAGGTCCGGCCCCAGTGACTTGGACAGCGAGCGCACCAGCGCCCAGCGCTGTGTGCCCGGCGGCAGCACCGAGTGATATGGCTGCTGCGACAGGCCGGCGAAATGATCGTCGATCAGTACCAGCACCTGCGGATACCGCTCCAGCACCTGGCGCAGCGCGCGGGCGCGACGCGCGCTGATGCAGGCGCCGGTAGGATTGTGCGCACGCGGGGTCAGCAGCACCGCGCGGGCGCCCGCCTCCAGCGCGGCGGCCAGCGACACCGGCTGCATGCCTTCCTCATCGATCGACACCGCAACCGTGGCGTGCCCGGCCGCCCGCAGCGTATTGAGGCTGCCGAGGAAGCACGGATTCTCCACCGCCACGCGGTCGCCGGGCAGCAGCCAGCCGGCCAGCACGCGCTCGATGGCGTCCACCGCGCCGTGGCTGAGCTCCAGCGCATAGCCGGCCGGGCAATCCGGGTCCAGCTGCGCCCGTGCCAGCAGCGCCAAGGTGGGGTCGAGCGTCGGTGTGCCGTACAACCGCGGCGCACGCGCAGGCAGCAGCGCGCGCAGATCCGGCAGCCACTGCGGATCGGGATTGCCGCTGGACAGGTCGAACAGTGTCGTCCCCGCCGCACTGCCTTCCTGTGCCGACGCTACAGGACGTGCGGCCACCACGGTGCCACGGCGACCCTGGGTCACGGCCAGTCCCGCGGCATCCAGCCGCTTGTAGGCGGCCGCCACCGTGTTGCGGTTGATCGCCAGCTGCGCGGCCAGTTCACGCACCGGCGGCAGGCTGCTGCCTGGCGGCAATGCCCCGCTGAGGATCTGCTGGCGGATGCTCTCGAAGACCGCAGCGGCGGTCTGGCCCGTGATTTTCATTTTGTCCTATGCCAATATACGGTTCGTCCCGTGACAGTGTTGCACACCGGAGTCCCCCATGCCCCTTGCCCCACCCGACTGGCCGCAGGCCACCACCGTCGACGAGATCGCGCACAACCTCGACGTGGTCCGTCAACGCATCGCCCGCGCCTGCGCCCGCGCCGGGCGCGACCCGGCGGGCGTCCGGCTCCTGCCGGTGAGCAAAACCGTCGATGAAGCCCGCCTGCGCCTTGCGTGGCAGGCCGGCTGCCATGAGCTGGGCGAGAACAAGGTGCAGGAGGCGCAGCGCAAAGCCGCTGCGATGGCCGACCTCGCCGGTCTGCGCTGGTCGGTGATCGGCCATCTGCAGACCAACAAGGCGCGCGACGTGGCACGCTTCGCCAGCGAGTTCCAGGCGCTGGACAGCCTGCGCGTTGCCCAGGCGCTGGACCAGCGTCTGGCGCTGGAACAGCGCACGCTGGACGTGTTCGTGCAGGTCAATACGTCCGGTGAGGCCAGCAAGTACGGGCTGGACCCGATCGCGGTCGCCGATTTCGTGCAGCAGTTGCCCGCCTTCCCGCACCTGCGCGTGCGCGGGTTGATGACTCTGGCCGTGTTCTCCCCCGACCCCGCACAGGTGCGCCCCTGCTTCGTGCGCCTGCGCGAACTGCGCGATCGCCTGTCGCCGCAGCTCCCGGCCGGGGTGAGCCTGGATGCCCTGTCGATGGGCATGTCCGGGGATGTCGAGATCGCCATCGAGGAAGGTGCCACGGTGGTCCGCGTCGGCCAGGCCATCTTCGGCGCGCGCAGCACTCCGGACAGCCTTTACTGGCCCGCCCCCGCAGCAGCAGGGCCTGCGCCATGATGGCGGCGCCACAGCGCCGCGCCGTCGCCATCCGGCACGTCGCGTTCGAAGACTGCGGCACGCTGGGCACCGTACTGGCCGGACGGGGCTGGGAGCTGCAGACCCTGCAGGCCGGCATCGATCCGCTGGACGCCGCTGACACCGCCGATCTGCTGATCGTGCTGGGCGGACCCATCAGTGCCAACGACACCGATACCTACCCGTTCCTGCGCCTGCAGCTGGCACTGCTGGAGCGCCGCCTGCGGCAGCAGCGGCCGATCCTCGGCATCTGCCTGGGTGCGCAGCTGATCGCGCGCGCGCTCGGTGGGCGGGTCGCGCCGATGGGCGCCCGGGAAATCGGCTTCGCCCCGCTTTCACTCACCGATGCCGGCATGGCCTCGCCCCTGCGTGCGTTGGCCGGCATTCCGGTGCTGCACTGGCATGGCGAGACGTTCACGTTGCCACCCGGCGCACAGCGTCTGGCAGCCACAGCGGCATGTGCGCAGCAGGCGTTCGCCCTCGGCACGCACGTGCTTGGCCTGCAATGCCATCCGGAACTGGATGCGCGCCGCACCGAGGCCTGGTTGATCGGCCATGCCCACGAGCTGCACGCTGCCGGCATCGATCCGCGCGTGCTCCGCGATCAGGCGGCACGCTACGGCGCACCGCTCGCTGCCGCCGCACGCGACCTGTTCACCACGTGGCTGGAGGCATGCGCATGAGTGGCTACCGGCTGATCATCCATTGCCACGGTGTGCGCTGGGGCCAGTTCGACAGCGACGGCCCGGGCGCGCGCGACCACCTGGTGGCGCTGGCCGGTCGCCTGCCCGCGCAGGATGGCTTTCACCTGCAGTGGCAGCAGGCCGTGGGCGAACAACGGGTGCTGCACAGTGGTCCGGACGGACTGAAGGTCCTGAGCAGCGCGCCGGTGTACCGGGACATGACGGCCCCCTGAGCTCCATCGCCGGTCGCGGGGCACGCAACCGCGCACCGTCGCGCGCACCCAGCGCGTCCGCAGCCGGCGCGCTAGGGCGCCGGTGCGGTCGCCGGCAACACGCGCGGCTGCTGCTCGTACCATTCACGGGCGCCGGCCAGGTGCCACTTGCGCTGCTGGCCATCCAGCTCGATTCCTGCCCCGAGCACGCCCCACCGCAGGTACAGGTTGCCGCGCCGCTGCGCGCGGGCCAGGTCCAGCCGCGCGCGCAGCGACAGCCGTTCGTTCTCGGCCTGCAGGTCATCCACCCACAACTCGCCGCTGCGCCAGCGCAGTTGGCCACTGGCCTGGACCTCGCCGGAATCGAGCAGGCCCAGTACCCAGCGCGGATACGCACTGCGTTCGGCGAACACCCCCAGCAGCGGCCCCGCATCACGCAGCCGCAGATCGGCCTGTGCGGTGACCTCGAACGGTGCGGCCGCATCGATGTGGCCCTGGCGCAATGCCACGGTGCCCCACCAGTTGGCCGGTGCGGTGGCATCACCGACGCGGATGTTGCGCAGATCCACCGTGGTGCCGGCCAGGTCGAACTGCCGGGCGTCGAAGTCGGCCCGACGTACCCGTGCCTTCAACTGCGCGTCGCCACGCATCGCCAGGCCGGCCACCTGCAACTGCGCACCTCGACCGCGCAGGTCGGCGCGACCGGTACCCACCCGGCCGGCCGAATCCAGTTCGACATCGCCGCTGAGCAGGCCGGTGCCACCGAGCAGACGCACATTGTCGCCCTCCAGGTAGCGGTTGTAGGCGGTCAAGTCCGGCACCCGCGCATCGTTGAAGCGCAGGTGCGCACGCATGCCGTCACGCAACTGCTGCAGCCGCGCATCGCCACGCAGCGTCAACGCCATGTCGCGACCGTCGAACAGCAGCGCCTTCGGCGTGGCCGCCGGTGCCGCGCGGAACCGGGGAATCTCAACGTCCAACTGCGCCTGCGCGGGTGCACCTGCGACGATGCGGCCGTGCGCGTTGGCGTCGCCCTGCAGACGGACCCCGGCCACTTCGGCCACCGCGGCCACCTGCGGAATATCCAGCGTACTGCCCGGCGCGAGCTGACCTTCGGCAATCTTCAGGTCGCCTTCCAGCAGCCCTCCCCCGTCCAGATGGAACCACGGCTTGCGCACGAACAGGTCGGCGATCCAGTTCAGGGACTGGAACTGCCAGGCGCCACTGACCTGCCCGGACAGCCGCGGCAGCAGGTCCGCCGGCGCCTGGAACGGAATGCGCCGCCCGGTCACGCGCAGATCGGCGTGCAGTTCACTGCCGGCCTCCGGGTCACGCGGCAGCCGCGCCTGCACGCGCATGTCCTGCGCCACATCCAGCTGCAGCGACAGCAGACCGCGATCGGTGGCATGCACGCCGGCATGCACCGGCACCCGCCAGACCACCCGGCTGCCCGGCTGCAGCACGCCACGATCCATCGTCACGTCGGCGTTGAGCCGGGCATTGGAGGGCATGCTGCCGACCTTGATGTGCGCACCGGCCGTATCCAGACGCAGCCCCTGGCTGCGCGCATCGATCCTGAGCTGCGCCCAGGTAATGTCGAACTTGCGCAGCCCCGGTGCCTCGTCGCGGTAATGACGCGGGTAACGGAACCGCGCCTCCAGGTGCGCGTCGTCCAGCACCTTGACGCCATCGAAGGTCACTGCGGCCCGGTCGAATGCCGCGGTGGAATCGAACAGTTCCGACGGACCGCCGCGCAGCTGCTTGAGGAAACCGACCGTGCCACTGCCCTGGCCGGTGACCAGCAGCTTGCCGAAGCGCCCGCTGCGGATGCTGTCGCTGTGGATCGCGTCGAAGCGCAGGGTCCAGCCGCGATCACTGCGTGGCGGCGGCGGAATCGCCGCGCCAACACGTTCCACCTCCGATTCCACGCCGCTGGCGTCGATCCGCGGGATGCGCACTTCGCGGCGGAACAGCGCCGGCAGCGCGATCCAGGCGCTGGCCCGGTCGGCGCGGAAGATGTACACGGTGCGGTTGGCCTGGCCGCGCATGCGCACGTTCCAGACGATGGCGTGTCCCGGCACCAGGGTCAGCGCCGCGCCGGTCTGCATGGCGAACTTCTCCGGCTTGCGGTTGGTGACCGCGTCGAACAAGGGCGTGTTGAGGAAGACATTGCCGGCCACTAGATAAAGGGCATACGCCACCAGCAGCGACAACAGCGCCACGCGCCACGGACGGGGCCAGCGGCGTACGCGCTCGGGAATCAATGGCATGGGCAACGGCAACCGGCAGCAGGAACAGCCCCTACTATCGGCACCGGGCCTGCGGCGGCACGTGAAGGTGCGCTGTGGCTGCCCAACGTCATGGCTGCCCGGCATGGGGCCACGGGCGACCTGGTGCGCCTGTTTCCCGAGTGACGGATCGACCCGATGCCGATGCATGCCGCCTCCCCCGAGCGGGCACGTGAGCGCCAGACTGCGCGCCTTCATTGAATGCGTCGCCGGACGGATGGGACACTGGGCGCCGGTCGATCGCCCGGGTGCATCCTGACCGCGCCCGCCACGACCCACCTCGACAGGAACCCTCCATGCATCCCCGCCTCCGCATCGCACTGCTCGCCCTGTTGGGCACCGTACCGGCCCTTGCACAGGCACAGCACGCCGAACCTGCGCAGGACCTGCCGCTGACAGCGCTGCTCGGCTGCCATTTCGGCTACGCGCAGCAGCACCATCGAAGCACCGCCAGCGCCACCGAGATCGCGCTGGCGGCGGCCTCGCACTGCGACGCCGCACTGCAGGCGGCCGGTCTGGATACCTACCGGCGCGCGCTGGAAGCAGGCCTCCCGGTTGACGATGCGGAGGCCTCCCGCCAGGCGATGATCGAGGAAATGCGCGCGATGCTGCCCGGCTTCACCATCGACAAGGTCATCCAGGCCCGCGCCGCGGCCGGCGATCCCTGAGCGTGCTCAGCGTGGCAGTGGGCGATGACCGGCGTATCGCCCCAGCGTGTCCCGCTCGTCGCTACGCAACGTCAGCACCTCTACCCCGTCGGCGGTCACCAGCACAGTGTGTTCGGCCTGGGCCGACAACCGGCCGTCGCGCGTGGTCACCGTCCAGCCGTCCTCGCTGATGTCGATGCCCGCCCGGCCCTGGTTGATCATCGGTTCGATGGTAAAGGCCATGCCTTCCTCCAGCGCCAGGCCGTCGCCACGGCGGCCGTAGTGCAGCACCTGCGGCTCTTCATGCATCTCGCGCCCGATGCCGTGGCCGCAGAACTCGCGCACCACGCTGTAGCCGTGCGCCTTGGCGTGCTGTTGGATGGCAAAACCGATATCGCCCAGCGTCGCGCCCGGCCGTACCACGCCGATGCCTTTCCACATCGCCTCGCGGGTCACCCGCACAAGCCGACGAGCCGCGTAGTCCACCTCGCCGATCAGATAGGTCTTGCTGGAATCGGCGATGTACCCGCCTTTCTCCAGGGTGATGTCCAGGTTGACGATACTGCCGGCACGCAGCACGTCCGCAGCCGATGGCACGCCGTGGCAGACCACGTTGTCGATCGAGCTGTTGAGCACATACGCGAAGCCGTACTGGCCCTTGCTGGCCGGGCGCGCGTGCAGCCGGTCAACAATGAAGTGTTCCACCCAGTCGTTGACCTGCAGCGTGCTCATGCCTTCCAGCGGCAACCGGTCCAGCGCCTCGAACACCGATGCCAGCAGCCGACCCGCTTCGCGCATCCGCTGTTGTTCGTCGGGCGTCTTGATCATGCCGGCACCGCCGGCAGCAGGCCGGGATCGACCCCGGCGGCGCGCAGCTCGCGGCTGACGATCTCCTGATAGCTCAGGCCGGGGTTCATCTCGCACAGCATGCCGATACGGATCCAGAACCCGGCCTGGGCGTTGATCGAGCGGCCGGACACGCCGCTGGCGCGGCGCAGGTTGTCGTGCAGCGCGTCGTCGATGTTGACGATGCCCATACAGGCGCTCCAATACGAATAGGATATACACCATATATGCTCCATATATGCCGTGCAATACCGCAGCCGATGCGGTCGCCACCGCCACCGGTCCGTGCGAGGATGCCGCCGACGGAAACGCCCCGAACGGAGGAACGCAATGCGCAGGATGCTCCTGGTGTCATCGGCCGCCGTGGCGGCGCTGGCGGCGGGCGTGGCGCTGGTCGGCTATTCGCCATCGGCCTGCGGCTGCGTGAGCCCGATCGACACGCTCACCCACAGCGCCGGGCTGGACCTGCCCGGCATTCCCGTGCCTGCGGCAACGATAGAGGCCGGCCTCAACCGCACCATGCGCGGCCGCCCGGCCGATCCGGCATCCACCGACTTCCTCTATTACCGCTGCCGGTCACCGTCGGCGGATCGCCTCGTGTGCAGGGTGCCTGTCGATGAATCCCCCCTGCTCACGCGCGGATTGGACGTGACCTATCACACCGTCCAGGGCCGCATCAGCCACGTCAGCGTGCGCCGTTCGATCTGGCTGTAGCAGTCGCTGTACCCGCTCCCCTTCAGGTCCACGCCGGGTCGGCGGTGAAATCGATGGTCAGCCAGAATTCGCTGCCGCGAGCGTCCAGGCGCGCGGCGATCTCGTCGCGCAGCGCGTCCACGCTGCCGATGGTGCCGATGACCGTGTCCGGATGGGTCAGGATGTGGATCTCGACAAACCGCATGCGCCCCATCTTGGCGACGTGGCTGGTGAAATCCAGATAGCCGTGTTCGGCCACGAAGTCCTTCATCACCGCCTGCACGCGCGCGTCCAGGGTGTCCGGCGCCACCTGCAGCACCTCGCGCATGGCCTTCCAGGCACTGCGCAGCGGCACCGGCAGCACCGCCAGGCTGATTGCCGCCAGCACCAGCGGGTCCAGATAGGGAATCCAATGCGCATGGTCGCCGCCGCGCAGCAGCAGCGCCAGCGCGAACGCCAGCACCACGGCCAGGCTCATCAGGCCGCTCAGCAGCCAGGCGCGCACGTCCAGCCACAACAGCGCCGACTGCAGCCGCATCGCCCGGGTGCGCACGAACGCAGCCATGCCCAGGTTGCTCACGCACAGCACGGCCGCCCACACCAGGGCAGGCCCGGCTTTCACCTCGTGGCCGCCGGTGGTCACGCCGATCACCGCATTGGCCAGTGCGTAAATGCATGCCAGCGACAGGATCGCCCCGCCGAGGGCCTCCACCATCGGCTCCAGGTGCCAGTAGCCGTACTGGAAGCGCGGGCTTTCCTCCCGCGCCACCAGCCGCAGCACCGACAGCGCCACCAGCGTCAGCGCCACATCCACCAGGCTGTAGACCCCGTCGAACAGGATGGCCTGCGATCCCACCAGCAGGCCACCGCCGAAGCCGACGGCGCTGACGGCCATCGTCATCCCGATGGAGAGTTTGAGGACCCGCTGCTCGCGTGCTGTATCCATCGCTTGCCGAGGGTCCGTCGCGCAGGCGTCAGACCTTCAGCACCTCCACCTTGTAGCTCGGCGTATCACCGTCACGATCGATGATAAGCCCGTGCACGTCCGACTCGAAGCCCGGGAACCGCGCATTCTGTTCGCGGGCGATGCGCAGCGACTGGATGATCGGCTCGTCGGTGGCACCGAAACGCTCACCCGGCATGATCGTCGGGATGCCCGGCGGGTACGGCACCAGCATGGTGCCGGCGATGCGGCCGCTGATCGCCTCGATATCGACCCGCTCGATCTGCCCGCGCACCAGGTGGTCGTAGGCCTCGGCCGGCGTCAGCACCGGCTCGGGCAGGTCCACGTACATCTCGCGCATCACCTGTGGCACGGCGAACTCGCCATTGAAGGCATGCAACGCCTGGCACAGGTCGCGCAGTCCCCAGCCCGCGTACGCCTGCGGGTAGTCAGCGACCAACTGCGGCAGGGCGCGGCTGAGCGGCGCATTGCTGTCGTAGAGCTCCTTGAACGCCATCAGTTCGGTCACCAGCGTGCTCCACTTGCCCTTGGTGATGCCCATCGAGAACAGGAACAGCACCGAGTACAGGTTGGTCTTCTCCACCGTAATGCCGCGCGTCCACAGGAACTTGCTCAGCACCGCGGCCGGAATGCCGCGCTGCCCCATCTCGCCGTCCATCGACAACCCGGGGGTCAGCAACGTCACCTTGATCGGGTCGATCAGCACATAGTCCTCGACCAGGCCATCGAAGCCGTGCCAGTGCGCGCCAGGCTGCAGATACCACTCCTCGCGCTTGGCCACCATCGGCGCCGGGGCGTCGCCCTTGGCCAACGAACGCTCCAGCTTGTCCGGCTGCCACACACTGAACCACCAGTCGTCGCGACCGAGGTCTTCTCGCACGTGCAGCATGGCGCGCCGGAAGGCGATGGCCTCATCGTGCATTTCCTGCACCAGGGACTCGCCGGCCGCCCCTTCCATCATCTTCGAGGCCACGTCGCATGCGGCAATCACCCCGTAATGCGGGCTGGTGGTGGTGTGCATCATGAACGCTTCGTTGAAGCGCTCGGCGTCGAGTTCGCGGCTGGCCGCATTGCGGACATGGATCATTGACGCCTGTGAGAAGGCAGCCAGCAGCTTGTGCGTGGAATGCGTGGTGAAAATGATCGCATCCTGCTCGCGCGGCTTGCCCTTGGCCATGCCGTAATGGTTCTCGTAGAACGGATGGAACGCCGCATAGGCGTACCAGGCCTCATCGAAATGCAGGAAGTCCACCGCGCTGCCGATCTCCTCGGCAATCTTCTCGGCGTTGTAGCACAGCCCGTCGTAGGTGGAATTGGTAACCACCGCGATGCGCGGCTTGGAGCCGGCCTTGTAGGCCTTGCTCGCCAGCGGGTTGGCGGCAATCGACTGCTGCAGCGCTTCAGGCGTGAACTGGTCCAGGCTGATCGGCCCGATGATGCCGTGCGCATTGCGGCTGGGGGTGAAATAGACCGGGATGCCACCGGTCATGATCAGCGAGTGCAGCAACGACTTGTGGCAGTTGCGGTCCACGAACACCACGTCGCCCCGGCCAACGGTACCGTGCCAGACGATCTTGTTCGCGGTAGAGGTGCCATTGGTGACGAAGAACGTGTGGTCGGCGCCGAAGTTGCGCGCGGCCTCGTTCTCTGCGGCCTTGATCGGGCCGCTGTGATCGAGCAGCGAACCCAGTTCGGGAACCGAGATCGACAGATCGCTGCGCAGGGTGTTCTCACCATAGAACTGGTGGAAGGCCCGACCCACCGGCGACTTGGTGAAGGCCACGCCACCGGCATGGCCTGGCGTGTGCCAGGAGTAGTTCGACTCGGCGGCGTGGTGGATCAGCGCCTTGAAGAACGGCGGCAGCAGATTCTGCATGTAATCTTCGGCCGCGCGCATCACCTGCCGCGAGATGAAGCTCTTGGTGTCCTCGAACAGGAACACGTAGCCGTGCACATACTTGAGCAGCTTGCTGGGTACCTTCTCGATGGTGCGCCGCTCGCCATACAGGAACACCGGCAGGTTGCCGCGCCGCGCGCTCTGCTCGCGCAGGAAGCCGAGCAGCCGCTGGAACTGCTCGGGCTTGTCCTCGGTACCGTCAATGGAAATCAGCACCGCCGAAGCGGCCACATACGTGCGCGCACCGGCCTGTGCATCGGCCAGGGTCAGGCCGCACAGCACGCGCTGGTCGTTCTTGCGCAGCTCGTCAACCAGCGCGCGGATCAGGATGCCACCGATGCGCGGAGACTCGTAATCGTCGTCGATGACGATGATGGGGTAATCAAGCGACTTGAAGTACACAGGCATTCTCCTGGGGCAATGTCACGAAATCCTGGGGTTGCTCACCGCGTCCAGCGCCGGCAGCTGGCCGCGCTGGCGGCGGCGCTCCTCGCTGAAGAACGGATAGAACACGGTGATGAACAGCACGAACAGGAAGGCGTACTGCACGATGCTGCCCGACGAGCCGAAGATCGCCCACAGGCAGTACACGACGGTAATGCTGGTCAGCGCCCAGAACGCGCCGGTATGGACCAGCGTGTGCGAGCGCTCGACCACGAAATAGCAGGCCACGCAGGAATAGATGTAAGGCAGCAGGGTCAGCACGACGGCAGCGGAGGTGATCACATCGAACTGTGCCGATGCGGTGGCCGAAGTGGAGGTCACCAGCACCGCCAGGGTCATCAGCACTGCCACGATCAGCACGCCCTTGACCGGTACGTCATCCTTGTTGGTCCGGCTGAAGATACGGGGGAACAGGCCATCGTCCGATGCCGCCTTTGCGCTCTGCGCGGTCAGCAGGATCCAACCGCCGAGCGAACCGGCCGCGCCGATGAAGGCGCACAGGCTCACCGCCGCACCGCCCCACCCGCCCACCGCGTTGGCTGCGGCCAGCGCGAACGGCGCGTCGGACACCTGCAGTTCGCCGTTGGGCACCATGCCCATGATCACCGACGAGCTGGCGATATAGGCCACCGCCGCCAGGAACACGCCGGCCAGCGTGGCGCGGGCAACGTTCTTTTCCGGGTTCTCCACCACGCCGGCGGTGACCGACGCCGACTCCACGCCGATGAACGCCCACAGCGTCAACGCCGCCGCGCTGGACACCGCGCCGAAGTTGGACTCACCCGACACATTGTAGGCGCCCTTGAAAATGGCCGGATCGAAGAAGAACCAGCCGAAGATCGCGATGCCCAGAATCGGCACCAGCGCGAAACTGGTGGTCACGGTCTGCAACCGGCTGACAAAGGACGGCCCGATCACGTTGGCAAAGCTCAGCGCCCACACCAGTGCGAGTACCGCGATGCAACGCGGCAGCGGCTCGGACAGGATCGGGAAGAAATAGCTGAAGTAGCCCACCGCCGCAATCGGAATGGCCACATTGCCGATCCAGTTGGCGAACCAGTAAATGGTGTTGGTCTGGAAGCCCATGTACGGGCCGAACCAGTCGCGCGCGTAGGCGTACGGACCGCCGGCCTTGGGCGCCAGCTTGCCGAGTTTGGCGAACACGAACGCCAGCAGCAGCGCGCCGGCGGTGGTGATCAGCCAGCCCCAGATCGACGCCGTGCCGATTTTGGCCAGGCTGGAGGGCAGCAGGAACACTCCCGAACCCATCATGTTGCCGGCCACCAGGAAGGTGGCGCCGACCACCCCGATTTTCTTCGCTTCTGCCATGACGGTTTCTCCTTTGCCAGGCATGGGCCCGGTCGCGCCGGGCATGAGGGTTTACTTGATGAAGTTGTATTGCAGGCTGCCCTGCAGCCGCACCGTGTCCGCGCGTTGTCCGTTCTGCTGTTCCAGTTGGCCGTACAGCAGCTCCATGCCCATCGTCCAGGACGGAGCCGGACTCCACAGCAGGTTGAAGACCCCGTAGCGGCTCTGCCGGAAGGCGTCGGCCGCCAGCGCGTCATTGCGACCGCTGGTGAGCTGGCCATAGATCAGGTTCGACCGCCACAGCGGGGTCCAATAGTGCGTATAGCCGACGAAGCCGCCATAGAGCGACAGCGCCTCCAGGCGGCCATCGGCGGTGACCACGGCGTCCATGCCCGACCCGGTGAGGTCGGCGGTATAGCGTCCCAGGCCTTTGCCGCCCAATGCACCGAACAGCAGCAGATCCTGCTCGCCCACCGACGCCGATCCACTCAACTGCACGCCACCGCCGAAACGACGCCCATCGCCGTCATCGCCGTCGTAGCCCAGGCTGCGCGCCACCGCGCCGAGCTGCAGATGGCCCCAGTCGCGCTCCATGCGGGCGGTGACGGTGACATCGGGCAGCCGGTCCACCGCCATCATCCCCTCTGCCGGCGCGCTGAGCTGTGTGTCCGGGTCTTCGGCGGCCACGGTCAGGGTATTGCCCTTGCCCATCGCGATGCTGTGGTGGATACCGGCTACCAGCAGATAGCCCGCGCCACCCGGCCCGGCGAAATCGAGGGTATCGGGCAGGCTGTCGGCGTCCATGAAGGTGGAATAGCCATACCCGGCGTAGGTGTTGCCCAGCTGGCCGTAGGCGTGGCGCAGCCGGAACTGGTAACTGTCGCTGCTGCCGAAGAAGTCGTTCTCCAGGTAGAAGCGCAGATTGCCGTGCGTGGTGGGTCGCCGTGCTTCGAAGCTGAAACGGGTCTGCTTGGCATGCAGCGTGAAGTTGGACACATCGCGGTGCGCGCTGCCCACCGGGATGGACGAGGTGACAAACTGTTCCTGGTCACCGGCCGCACGCGCATCGGCGATCGCATCCAGTTTGGCGTAGCCGCCAATGCGGATCAGCGTATCGGTGCCTGGTACCGCGAAGAAGCCTTTCAGATCGGGGTCCGTCGGTCCGGCCGCACTGTCCGGGCGCGAGGCGGCACTGGACGGATCGGCCACCGAATCGCGCTGCGGCAGAATCGCCTGCCCGCTGCCGGGGACATGCGTTGCGCCGCCGGTCGGCGCGGGCAAGGAAGCCACCGTGCCTGCGTCAGGCACCACACGTGAGGATGTCACTGCGGCGGGGGCCGCCGGGGTCTGCGTCGACTCGATCGCATTCAGGCGCTTTTCCATCGCGTCCAGGGTCTGCCGCAGCGACCGGATCTCCTGGCGCAGCGTCTCGGCCGAATCCTGTGCGTGGGCCGGGACAGCCACCAGCGCGAGCGTACCTGCCAACGTCAACACACCCAGGCGCATTGCGTCCTCCATGAATCACAGACAGTGCTGCCCGTCGACGTCGCCAGGCGACGAAGCAGGGTCCGGCGCGGGATTCCCTCCTCATCCCGGATCGCATGTCGCGTTCGGCACGAATGCCAGCGGCTTGAGTACCAGCCGCTGGGTGAGGAGCTCGTGAATGGTTGCCGACGCGTCGATGACAGTCGCGCCGTGCGACGCACAGCACGCAAAACGTCTGAGGAATACCGCATGCGCTACAGACTAGTGCGCGCCGGATTTTTTACCTTGATCCAGATCAACCGGCGCCGGCGATACCACGGCGCGGCGGTCCGGCGCGCCGGCATTGCACCGGCGCGCGATACGCAGTGGGCCTGGCGCGACTCAGCGCGGGCCCATCACCACGTCCATGTCCTGGCCCTGCGGCATGCCGGCACGACGCTGCAGCATGCCCTTGTCGTCCTTGAACAGAATGCCCGGCGTGCCCTGGAAACCCATCTCGATCATCAACACCTGGTTGGCATCGAGCTTGTTGGCCACCTCCGCGGTGAGATTCGCCGCTGGCTTGATGCCGCCCTGGTCAAATCGATGCTCGTTCTCCAGCAGCGCCGCACTTGGGTTCGGCGCGGTGAGGATCGCCGCCGCCTTGGCCGGGCTGTCCTCGCGGATCACGCCGACCATCACATGGCGCAGCTGCACCTTGCCACTGTCGACCCACGGCCGCGCCGCTTCCCAGAAGCGATGGCAGTACGGGCAGTTGGCGTCGCTGAAGGTGTACACCACCCGCGGCGCGTCGGCGCGGCCATCGCGCACCCAGGCGCTGGCATCGAGCTTGGCCCACTGCCGCGCGGACATCGGCGCGGCCACCAGACGCTCGACCGGCTCGGTACCGATATCCTTGCCCTGCGCGTCGAACAGGCTGCCGACCAGTACGTGCTTGCCATCGGCAGTGACGTACGCCGCGGCCGGCTGCTGCCCGCCGACCACCCCTGCGAACCCGCGCAGGCCACCGGGCGCGTCGAACTCGCCCATCACCTCGAAACCCTGCTGTTCGATGCTCTTGAGCACGGCCGGCCGCTCGCCCGTCTTGCCGGCGGTGGCGGTGGGTGCCTTCGGTGCCTGGGCCTGGCTGCAGCCGGACAGGCTCAACAGCAGCGCGGCGCTCAATACAGTACCCAGCGCAGGGAAGGATGTGGACAGCATGGCAACTCCCGGAATTGAAAGACAGAAGAACCCGCGCGGCTATCGCAGCCGCGCGAGCTTGGATTCCAGACTGGCGGCACTGAGTTCCCCCAGGTGCACCTCCTGCAGCCGCCCGTCACGATCGAAGAACAGGGTAGTCGGATACGCCTGTACATGCAGCGCCGCGGCAGCGTGCATGGGCTCGTCCAGCAGCACATTGTGCAGCGACAGCCTTTCGGCCGTGAGGAAGGCCTGAACCTCTTCAGCGGTCTCGCCCTGGTTGGCGAACACAAAGCGCAGGTCGGAATGGCGTTGCTGGGCACGGGCCAGCACCGGCATCTCGCGCCGGCACGGTCCGCACCAGGTGGCCCAGAGATTGACGATCGTCGGCTGCGCGTGTGCGCCGCCCAGCGTGTCGGGCACCCCGTCCAGACGGGTGAGTGCAAGTGTGGGCAGCGCGATGCGATCGCGCTGCAGCCAGCCACTGCCCAGCGACAGCGCGGCCCAGCACAGCACGCCGGCCAACGCGCCGGCCGCCACGGAGCGGCGCAGATGCGGCCAGCGCCGCAGGCGCCATGCGCCCCAGCCCAGGCCGACCAGGATGGCCACCCAAGGCAGGAACCCCCCATCACCCAGGCGCAACACAGCCCAGCCATCGTGGCGGTAGTCGGTCCAGTAGCGCAGGATGAACCCGAGTCGGCCGGCCAGCAGGCCGATCAGCAGCATGTCGAACAATACACTGCGCGGCGTGGGCGCCTTTTCTTTCGGCTCGGCACGCACCATGCGCGCCACCAGCATCGCCACACCCATCGCAACAAGCACCCACACCACCACCAACGGCACCGGGCCGACACTGCTTATCATCGTTTCGCTTTCGGTATCGGGCCTTCCCGCATGGTCCCAGCATGCACCGCTGCGATCAAGCCGCAGCGCCGCACGTCATGCCGCGCGCATGCTCTCCACCGCGCGCACCGTAGTTGCCGCGGCACGCTCGCGACGCTGGCTGACGATCTGACGCCGATAGCGCGCCGGTGTCGTCCCGACGATGCGCAGGAACAGCCGTCGGAAGGCGCTCTGGTCTGAGTAGCCCACGTGGCAGGAGACTTCGTCGATCGCCCCACCCGCCTGGAACAGCATCTGCGCCTTGGCGATGCGCAGCCGCTGGCAGTACTCGATGGGCCGCATCCCGGTCGCACGCAGGAAACGGCGCTGGAGGGTGCGCGGCTCCAATCCCGCCGAATCGCAGATGTCCTGCAGGCTCACTCCACGCGCAGCGATGCCGTGCAACCAGCGCTGCGCTTTAAGGATGCAGCGGTCGCCGTGCGCGAAGTTCGGGCTGAAGCGCTCCAGATCATCCTGCACGGTCCGCGGAATCACCAGTTGCAGCTGCTGGGACACAGACGACATCACGCTGTGCCCGTACACCCGGGCGAGCAGACGCAGGCTCAGGTACTTCCAGGCATCGGTGCCGGCGGCGGTGAGCAGGTCGCCATCGTCCACCAGCGTGCGCTCGCTCGGCAGCCAGCTGGGCACAACCGCCTTCAGCGCGGCACAGCGGTCCAGGCTGGGCAGCCGCACCGGCCGCCCGGCCAGGACGCCGGCACGGGCCAGCAGCAGCGCGCCCTCCTCGCACCCGGCCAGCAGGCTGCCGGCGTCATGGCAGTCACGCAGCCATGCCAGCAGCGCCTCGCCGGCGACCGACATCGCCCAGCCCGGCTCGTTGCCGGGCAGCACCACGACCGCCGGCAATGCTTCGCCGAACAGTGTGGCACCGGCCATGCGCTGCATTCCGCCGCCGCGTGGGCACAGGGTCCAGCGGGTGACGAGCATGCGCGCGCCGGGCCGCCGACTGGCCGCCGCAACCCGGTTGGAGAGCTGCGCGAGCTCGGAAAGCACCGTCGCAGCGCCGCGGATGCTGCCGGCGTACTCGACCACGGCCACTTCCATCAGCGTTGGCGCAGCCGGCTTGCGCCGCGGCGGAAGGGAGTTCAACGAGGTGTTCATGCGACCTAGCTCCAGCAGCGTTACCCGTCATCGGGGGGGCCGGGAGGCGCCTGCGCGCACGCCCGATCAACAGTTCGCTGGAGGTTACGGACGGCCTCGAGGGCCATCCATGAAACTAATTGCATCTTTGCAGCCAACCTTGCACAGGGCCGCCCAACGGCCAGACCCTTGACCCTCGACCCGGCTCCAGGGTTCACAATGAGGGCGATCTTCTTCCGAGGTGGTCATGAACATTGGACAGCTCGCGCGCCAGGCCGGCGTGCCCATCGACACCGTGCGCTACTACGAGCGGCAGCACCTGCTGCCGACCGCGCGCCGCAGCGCCGGGGGCTACCGGGTCTTCAGCGAAGACGACCTGACGCGGCTGCAGTTCATCCGTCGCGCCAAGGCGCTGGGTTTCAGCCTGGAGGAAATCGGCGAACTGCTGTCGCTCAGCGACCAGCATGGACAGGACATGGCGCAGGTCCGCAGTACCGCCGTGCAGAAACTGCAGGACATCCAACAGCGCATCGGCGAACTGCAGCGCATGCACGGTGCACTGAAGCAGTTGGTGGATGCGTGCCCCGGCCACGGCGAACGCGGCGAGTGCCCGATCCTGGCCGCGTTGACAGCACCGCACCGATAGCCACGCTGCCGTTGTGCACGACACAGGTCACGTATCGCGTTATCGACGCGGCCGCGTGAATGCAGTTGAGGCAATGGATGAGAAATTTCGTGCAGTTTTCTCTTGCCAATCGAAAACGCCGTCGCTATGATTTCGCTCCTCACGACGTGGGGCCATAGCTCAGCTGGGAGAGCGCCTGCATGGCATGCAGGAGGTCGGCGGTTCGATCCCGCCTGGCTCCACCACTTCAATCATTAGGCCGATTGAAGCAACGTGGGAAAAATTCGGTTTTCGTGCGTCCCCATCGTCTAGAGGCCTAGGACATCACCCTTTCACGGTGGCGACCGGGGTTCGAATCCCCGTGGGGACGCCAATTGAAACGCAGAACGCCCCGGTCTTGGCCGGGGCGTTTTGTTTGACACGGTCACTGTCCCGATCCGGTTTTTTTCAGGGTTGTGTCAGAGAAAAGACTTGGCGAATGCAACGCACACGCGTAGAATTCCGCCTCCAGCATCGTGGGGCCATAGCTCAGCTGGGAGAGCGCCTGCATGGCATGCAGGAGGTCGGCGGTTCGATCCCGCCTGGCTCCACCACTCCGGACATTAGGCCGTCAGGAGCGCTGAAAACATTGATGAGTTCATGCGTCCCCATCGTCTAGAGGCCTAGGACATCACCCTTTCACGGTGGCGACCGGGGTTCGAATCCCCGTGGGGACGCCACTCATCAACGAATACCGAGGCCCGGCACGCCGGGTCTTTTTATTCACCGCCCCCTGCGGGCTTCGAATGTGGTCTTCCACAAACGTGAACACGCAGGTATACTAGGCGGCTCGCGGTACAACGTGGGGCCATAGCTCAGCTGGGAGAGCGCCTGCATGGCATGCAGGAGGTCGGCGGTTCGATCCCGCCTGGCTCCACCACTTCTCCGGACACAGGCCGTCCGACAGAAGCAAAATCCGGTTCAACGCGTCCCCATCGTCTAGAGGCCTAGGACATCACCCTTTCACGGTGGCGACCGGGGTTCGAATCCCCGTGGGGACGCCAGCTTCAACAGACAGCCCCGACTTCGGTCGGGGCTTTTTGTTGGTGCCCCAGAAAAAGCTTCCCATCCAGCAAAAGCGCCGCTATGATAGGCGGCTCGCAGCATCAACGTGGGGCCATAGCTCAGCTGGGAGAGCGCCTGCATGGCATGCAGGAGGTCGGCGGTTCGATCCCGCCTGGCTCCACCACTTCTCCGGGCACAGGCCGTCCGACAGAAGCAAAATCCGGTTCAACGCGTCCCCATCGTCTAGAGGCCTAGGACATCACCCTTTCACGGTGGCGACCGGGGTTCGAATCCCCGTGGGGACGCCAGCTTCAACAAACAGCCCTGACTCCGGTCGGGGCTTTTTGTTGGCGCTTCTTTCTCTGCGTGGTCAGCCCACCACCTTGGCCATGCCCACCGACTTCGGCGCGGTCTGGGCAAAACCGAACTGCGCGTACAGCCGATGCGCCTGGCCATCGGCGATCAGACTCACGTAAGCACCGACCGCGTTCGCGCGCAGCCAGACATCCAGCGCGCCCATCACCGCCTTGCCCAGTCCCTGCCCCTGGCGGTCGGGAACCACCGCAATGTCCACCACCTGCAGGAAGCAGCCGCGGTCGCCGACCAGCCTGCCCATCGCCACCAACCGTTCGCCGTCGCGGATGCTCACCCCGAACACCGTGTTGGGCAGGCCCAGCGTGGCTGCCTCCAGTGATTTGGGGCTCAGGCCGGCGAGCACGCGCAGCTGGCGGTACTCCTCGACAGTGGGCGGCACGGGGTAGAGCTGCAGGCTGGCAGGCAGGGACATGGGGCTTTCTCGGAGTGAACGGGCCTGTAGCATGACGCAGGCCATGCGCACCCGGTGAGACCCACGCGTCCTATCCTGTTCCCCTGCCCGCCGCCCCTGCCGCCATGTGCTACTCCGCCCAGATCCGTGCCGATTACACCAGGCTTGTCCGTGAGTACGGCGCGGTCATGTCGCTGGAGGCGTTCGCGCAGCTCTATGCGCACGATCCTGGCAAGCCACGGCCCAAAACGCCCAAGGCGATGGATGACGGGTTCGCCGGCGCACGCACGCCGCAGGGGCAGGACATCGTGGCAAAGATCCAGCAGTGGCATGCCGAGGAAATGCGCGCACTCGACGAGGAGATCCGGCTGCAGTCCGCACGCCTGGCATCGGCTGAAAGCCAGCTCGCCGCACGCCCTTCGCAGAAGGCACGCAACGAACTACGTATCGCCGGCAACCGGATCGAGCGCGCGCAGGCGCGCCTGGACGACCTGCACCGCACCGGGCTGCTGCCGCGCGACAGCCGCATCTTTCCGGGCGTATACGCGCCGGTGATCGTTTCCGAGGGCGGCCAGCGCGTGATCAAGCCGATGCGCTACCAATGCCGGCTGCCGGATGTGCCGGCCCGCAATGACGTGCTCTACCCGGGCACCTACAATGCGCGCCGCGACAGCCTCGGTGGGTACTGGAAGCCCGCGTTCGGTCATCGACACGGCGTCGTGGTGGTGCAGTCGTTCTATGAGCACGTTCCGCGCCATGCACTCGAACACCGCGCGTTGGCACCTGGCGAGCGCGCGCAGAACGTGGTCCTGGAATTCCACCCGCAGCCCGCACGCGATCTGCTGGTGGCCTGCCTGTGGTCGGAATGGGACGGGCCGGAAGGCCGGCTGCTGTCGTTCGCGGCGATCACCGACGAACCGCCGGTGGCGGTAGCCGCAGCCGGGCATGACCGCTGCATCGTGCCGATCCGCCCGGAACACCTGGACGCGTGGCTCAATCCTGACCCGGCCGATCTGGCCGCGCAGTACCGCATTCTCGACGACCGCGAACCGGTTGATCTTGTCTGTCAGGAAGCGGCCTGACACGCCCTCTGTCGCGGCATCAGCCGGCGACTGAATCGCCTTGGCGGGCACGCTCGAGTGCGGCCGTCAGTTCCGCGGTGAGGTACGGCTTGCTGAGCACGACACCGCTGCGGAACGTCGCCGGCAGATGATCCGGCGCCATGCCGGTCGCCAGAACAAACGGAATGCCACGTGCGGAAAGTCCTTCGGCCACCGCCTCACTGGTTTCGTTGTTGGCCAGACGGTAATCGAGCAGCGCGACCTGCGGTGCGGTCTCGCCCAGGAGGTGCAATGCCTCGGACACCGAGGCCGCCAACCCCACGACGACCGCCCCGGACTGCACCAGCTGCATCTGCAGCAGGGCCGCACTCATCTCGTCGTTCTCCACCACCAGCACCCGTAGATCCTGCAGCGCGCTCATCCCCGGCTCCCTGTATGGTTCAGCGCGGTGATTATAGCGTCCCAACCCGATGAAGGCCGCCGTCACACTGAAGCGTTCAGGTCTCCCCACCGCCGCAGGTTTTGTATACACTACGCGGCCAGCCAGCCGAAGTGGCGGAATCGGTAGACGCAGCGGACTCAAAATCCGCCGCCCTTAAAAGCGTGTGGGTTCGAGTCCCACCTTCGGCACCAATGGAACGATACGCTCCGCAATCATCGGAGATGAAACCCCGCTTTGGCGGGGTTTTTCGTTTACGCCAGTCGACCCATGCAGCGGTGGCTGGGTGCACCCGGCAGCCCTGGACCCTGCTCTGGCGCGCACTTCGGCCGGCCCTGCGCCGGCACGATCTCACGCCAGGCGATGGCCAGCGCGCAGTCGTTCGGCCAGCGCCAGCATGGCCGCCCACATCCATCCCTGTTGCAACCGCGTACGCCCGTCCGTTGGATGCAGGCGTATCCCAGAGCCACGCGCAAGGGTGCAGCCGGTGCCGCCGCCCATCGCGCCTGCGCTCACACCAGGCGCAGTACCGGCTGGGCGCCCTGCATTGCCTGTCGCTGCGTCTGCGCCACTGCCGCATCCACTCGGAATCCGGCCACGGTCTGCAGCAACTGGGATGCCTGCTCCTCCATGCTGCGCGCCGCCGCCGACGCTTCCTCGACCAGCGCCGCATTCTGCTGGGTGCCTTCGTCGATATGCTCTACGGCACGGTTGATCTGCTGGATGCCCTCGCTCTGCTGCTGGGCGGCGGCGCTGATGTCGCTCATCAACGCGCTGACGCGCTTCACGTTGACCACGATGTCCGTCATCGTCCGTCCGGCGCTTTCGACCTGCGCGGTTCCCGCGCCGACCTTCTCCACCGAGTCGCCGATCAGTTGCTTGATCTCCTTGGCGGCGTCGGCCGAGCGCTGCGACAGCGAGCGGATCTCCGAGGCGACAACCGCGAAGCCACGGCCATGCTCGCCGGCACGCGCCGCCTCCACCGCTGCGTTGAGCGCCAGGATATTGGTCTGGAATGCGATGCCGTCGATGACTCCGATGATGTCGACGATGCGCCGCGAGGAGTCGTTGATCAGCGCCATCGTCGCCACCACGTCGTGCACCACGTGTCCGCCCTGGTCGGCGACATCGACCGCGCCGCTGGCAAGCGCGCTGGCCTGGCGGGCGTTGTCGGCGGTGCGCTGCACGGTCGCGGTGAGCCCCTTCATCGACACCGCGGTTTCCTCCAGCGACGCCGCCTGCTGCTCGGTGCGCACCGACAGGTCGCTGTTGCCTTCGGCGATCTCGCTGGCACCGACCGCGATGGTGTCGGCCGCGAACTTGATCTGCCCGATGATCGAGGCCATCGCCTCGACCAGCGCGTTGATGCCCTCGCAGAGCTCGGCGATCGGGCCGCGCTTGTCGGCGGTCGGAATGTGGCCGGTGAGGTCCCCTCCCTGGGCCGCCGCCACCACTTCACGGGTCTGCGCCACCGCCAGCTCCAGGGCAAGACTGGCTTGCACCTGCGCGGTCACATCGGTGGCGTACTTGACCACTTTGAACGGCCGACCGTTCATGTCGAAGATCGGGTTGTACGACGCCTGGATCCACACCTCACGCCCATCGCGCCCCAGTCGCTTGTATTGGCCGGCGTCGAACTCGCCCCGACCCAGCTTTTCCCAGAAGCGCTGGTACTCGGCACTCTGGCGGTAGGCGGGCTCGGCGAACATCGAATGGTGCTGGCCGCGCACCTCCTCCAGGCGATAGCCCATCACCGCCAGGAAGTTGTCGTTGGCGGCAAGGATGCGTCCGTCCATGCCAAACTCGATCACCGCCTGGGATTTGCTGATCGCCGCCAGTTGGCCGGCGAAATCGGCCGCCTGGAACTTCTGCGCGGTGATGTCGGTGGCAAATTTCACCACTTTGTAGGGCCGGCCATCGCTGTCGAACACGGGGTTGTAGGACGCCTGGATCCATATCTCCCGGCCGCCCTTGCCGACCCGGCGATACTGGCCGGCGTCGAACTCGCCGCGCCCCAGCTTGGCCCAGAACGCGCGGTACTCCTCGCTCTGCGCCTGCACCGGGTCGACGAACATCGCGTGGTGCCGCCCCTGGATCTCCGCCAGGGTGTAGCCCAGCGTCTGCAGAAAGTTGTCGTTGGCTTCCAGGATGGTGCCGTCAAGGTCGAACTCGATCACGGCCTGCACGCGGTGCAGGGCCGCGACCTGCGCTTCCAGCGCCGCCTGGTGGCGTGCGGCCGCCCCGGCCCCCGCCTCGCCGTGGCTGCGGCGGGCGCGGAACAGGCCGCGCAGGGCGCGCCAGGGTGAATCGACGGCAGTGACCGACAGCGGTGCACGCACCGGCGTATGCAAGCCTGAAGTAAACATCGTATGACCTCGTGTCCGATAAGCGATGGCGACGCCGAACGGGATGTCCGGCGCGGGTGATCAGCTGGTTTGGGACGCACGAACATCGTCAGTTGAAATGACGCGACTTCCAGAGGCAGTGCACGACCGGAGCACGGTCGGGTGGATCTATCGATCAGACAGGCCGCCAGGTCCCCCTGCCACGCAGGGGGCAACTCCGACCGATATAGCGGCCCCTGGCAGGCAACCTTTAGGGCGGCCGATCAATCGATATGCAGGGCCGGCAGCGGCTTGGGCGGGAACACCGGCCGATCCAGCCAGAGCCATCGCCAGGGCGGTCACGTCCCTCGCGATCCGGGGGGCGCATCCGGCTGTTCCTGTCCATTCGCGTGGCCGGCGAGTATCCCGGACCGCCGTGGCAGCGGCCAGCCTGCGGCACCGCTCAGCCCTCCCCTGCCTCGCTGGTATCGCCGCTGTCGAGCGGATCGAACGGGCCCTCGCCCGGCGCCTCCACCTGCACGTTGTCGCGGCCGGCGGCCTTGGCCCGATAGCATTGCGCATCGGCGGCGGCCACAGCGTCATCCACGCTCATGGCGCCGCCCAGGGCGGCAATGCCGATGCTGGCCCCCACTGCCAGCCGCTGCTGGTCCCACGGAATGGACAGCGCGCGCAGCGCGTCGAGCAGATCGCTGGCGATACGCCGCGCACGCTTGAGCGAGCAGCCGGCCAGGATCACCGCGAACTCGTCGCCGCCGAGTCGGGCGACGATATCCGAATCGCGCACCCCATGCCGCAGCAGACTGGCCACCGCCCACAGCACGGCATCGCCGGCGAGGTGACCGTGCGTATCGTTGACGGGCTTGAAGTGGTCCAGATCGATGTACATCAGCGACGCCTGCTGCCCGGTGCGGGCCACGCGGGTGATCGCCTGCTGCAGGTGCGCTTCGAACCCGCGGCGGTTGCTCAGTTCGGTCAACGGATCGACCTCGGCCAGATGGCGCGCTTCGCGCTGGCGCGCGCGCTGCTGGGTGACATCGCGGATCACCCACACCGCACCACTGATGACGCCGTCCTCGCCACGCAGCCAGGCGCGCGTGAGGTCCACCGGCACCCGCTGGGCGCCCACCGCCAACAGCAGGTCCGAATGCAGATCCACCGCATTGCTGTCCGGATCCAGAAGCACGGACAGGTCCAGCGGCGAACGGGGCGCATACTCGGTGGTCAGTTCCATCAGCTCGGCCAGCCGGCTGCCGGTGAGGCCGTCGGCGCCTGCCCCGGCCAACGCCCGGCTCGCGGCTGCGTTGGCGTACTGGACCGTGCCGTGCAGATCCAGAGTCACTACCATGTCGGCCACCGCATCCAGCGTAATCCGCGTGCGCTGTTCGGACTCGCGCAGCTGCTGCCCGCTCTGGCGCTGCGCGGTGACGTCCTGGATCTGCGACACGAAATGCAGCGGCTCGCCGTTGCCGGCGCGCACCAGCGACACCGACAGCCGCCCCCAGACAATGTTGCCGGCCTTGCCCAGGTAGCGCTTGTCCATGTGGTAATGATCACGGCGGCCAGCGAGCAGGTCGCCGACCAGGGTCAGATCGGCGTGCAGGTCTTCGGGATGGGTCAAGGTCTGGAAGTCGATCTGCAGCAGTTCCGCACGGGTGTAGCCAAGGATGCCGCAGAGGGCATCGTTGACATCCAGCCAGCGCCCTTCGAGCGACACCAGCGCCATGCCAAGCGCGGCCGAGGAAAACGCGCCGGCGAACTTCTCCGCCGCCACATACGCCTGCTCGCGGATCGCCAGCAGCGGGGTGATGTCCACCGCCATGCCGACGTAGCCGATCCGCGAGCCGCTGGCGCAATCCAGCGGGCTGATCGACAGGCGCACCTGGCGGCGCTCGCCATCCTTGCGCACGAAGGTCCACTGGTGCGACCAGGTGCCCCGCGCGGCGCGAGCGGTCAGCGCCTGGAAGATGCTGGGCAGCGGCACACCGTCACCGACATCCTGCTGCAGGTACGCGCGCATTTCCTCGGCATCATGGAAAAGGCCGGGGTTGACCCGCCCGATCACTTCGTCCGCACTGTAGCCGAGCAGCTTCTGCGCGCCGGTGTTGAACAGGTTGACCACGCCGTCGATGTCGGTGGCGATCACCGCCACTTCGTCGGACGCATCCACCACCGCCTGTAGGCGCTGGCGCATGTTGGCCGCATCCTGGCGGGCTGTCTGCAGGTCGGTGACATCGGCATGCGCACCGGCCATCCACACCGGCCGGCCCTGCGCATCCCATTCGTAGATGCGTCCGCGATCCTGTACCCAGATCCAGTGTCCGTCTTTGTGGCGCATCCGGCACAGGCTGTCGAACCGCAGCGAGCGTCCTTCCAGGTGCTCTTTCAGCAGTGCGTTGGAGCTCTCAAGATCGTCTGGATGCACCAGCCGGAAGAATGTCTCCGGGGTGATCGGAGCCAGTTCCTCGCGCGTGTAGCCGACAATGCCGGCCCAGCGCTCGTTGACCCGCATCTGGCCGGTCTGGATGTTCCACTCCCAGGTGCCGACGGCGATGCCATCGATGATTTTCTCCATGCGGCGAAGCTGGTCGGACAGATCGTCCGTCGGGGCGGGAATGCTGCCCGGCTCGCGGCTCATGACGGCCTCCGGCTGCCCGTCGCCGATGCGGCAGGCGCGTGCGCGGCCCGGGCGCATGCCCGGCCGAACGCCCTGTTCCTGGTGTCCGCCATGTCCCCTCCCCGCGACCGCGCGCCACGCCGTGCGGCCATTCAACGGGAAGTGTGCTTAAACCGGAGTCAAACCAGAAGTACCCCGGCCCACCGCCCCCCTCGCGGCATGGCGGTGCAACGGCCCGCCGCCGCCCCGGCGGCGGCGCGCAGCCCACGAAAACAGGCCTGTTCGCCGCCGGTACCCATGTCCCGTTGCGGCGAACGGCGGCGGTCGCACCGCGACCGCCGCCGGCTCCCAGGCCCTCAGCCGCCGCGTTTTGCGCGGGCGAAGGCGTCGGCCAGGGCATTGTTGGCCGGCGGGGCGCCACTGCCCGGGCGCGGACCAGACGGGCCACCCCGGCCGCCGGGACGCGGGCCCCCGCCGTCGCGGCGGCCACCGCCGGCCGGACGCGCGTCGCGCTCGCCCGGGGCCTTGGCCGGTGCCGGGGTGTCGTCCAGGCGACGGGTCAGCGCGATCCGCTTGCGGGCCACGTCGACCTCCAGCACCTTCACCTTGACGATGTCGCCGGCCTTGACCACGTCGCGCGGGTCCTTGACGTAGGTGTCCGACAGCGCCGAGATGTGGATGAGGCCGTCCTGATGCACGCCGATGTCCACGAACGCGCCGAACGCGGCCACGTTGCTGACCACGCCTTCGAGGATCATGCCGACCTTGAGGTCCTTCAGCTCTTCCACCCCGTCGGCGAAGCGCGCCGCCTTGAACTCGGGGCGCGGGTCGCGGCCGGGCTTCTCCAGCTCCTTGAGGATGTCGCGCACCGTCGGCACACCGAAGGTGGCATCGGTGAACTGCTCGGCCTTCAGACTGCGCAGGAAGCTGCCGTCGCCGATCAGCGCCTTGATCGGGCGCGCGGTGGCCGCCACGATGCGCTCGACCACCGGATAGGCTTCCGGGTGCACCGACGAGGCATCCAGCGGCTGGTCGCCGTCGGCGATGCGCAGGAAGCCGGCGCACTGTTCAAAGGTCTTGTCGCCCAGGCGCGGCACCTTGAGCAGGTCCTTGCGGCGCTTGAACGGACCGTTGTCGTCACGGTGGCGCACGATGTTCTCGGCCACGGTGGAGGACAAGCCGGATACCCGCGAGAGCAGTGCGGCCGAGGCCGTATTGACCTCCACGCCAACCGCGTTGACGCAGTCTTCCACCCGCGCATCCAGCGCGCGCGCGAGGCGGTACTGGTCCACGTCGTGCTGGTACTGACCCACGCCGATCGCCTTGGGCTCGATCTTCACCAGCTCGGCCAGCGGGTCCTGCAGACGCCGCGCGATCGACACCGCACCGCGGATCGACACGTCCAGATCGGGGAACTCCCTGGCCGCCAGTTCCGAGGCCGAGTACACCGATGCGCCGGCCTCGCTGACCACGATCTTCTGCAGCCGGGTGTCGCCCAGCGCCTTGATGACCTCGCCGGCCAGCTTGTCGGTCTCGCGGCTGGCGGTGCCGTTGCCGATCGCGATCAGCTCCACGTTGTGCGTGATGCACAGCTGCCGGATCGTGTGCAGCGACTGGTCCCACTGGCGACGCGGCTCGTGCGGGTAGATGGTGTCGGTGGCGACCAGCTTGCCGGTGGCATCGACCACGGCGATCTTGCACCCGGTACGGATGCCCGGGTCCAGGCCAAGCACGGTCTTCGGGCCCGCCGGGGCGGCCAGCAGCAGATCCTTGAGGTTGTCGCCGAACACCGCGATGGCGTCGGCTTCGGCCTTTTCGCGCGCCTGGTTGAACAGGTCCAGCAGCAGGTGCATGTGCAGCTTGGCGCGCCAGGTCAGCCGGCAGGCGTCAAGCAGCCAGCGGTCACCCGGGCGCCCGGCATCGCGGATGCCGGCGTTGTGCGCCACACGCCCCTCGGCATACTGGTGGCCGGCCTCGGCATCGCTGCCCGGGTCCAGCTCCAGGAACAGAATTTCCTCGCGGCGCGCGCGGAACAGCGCCAGCAGGCGGTGCGACGGAATCTTCGCCAGCGGCTCGGCGTGCTCGAAATAATCCCGGTACTTGGCACCCTGCTCTTCCTTGCCCTCGGCAACACGGGCGCGGATGACGCCGTGCTCGCCGAGCCAGTTGCGCAGCTCGCCGACCAGCGCCGCGTCCTCGCCCCAGCGCTCCATCAGGATCGCCCGGGCGCCTTCGAGGGCGGCCTTGACGTCGGCCACGCCCTTGTCGCCATCGACGAAAGTGGCGCCGAACACCTGCGGGTCCAGGCCAGGATCGGCCAGCAGGCCATCGGCCAGGGGTTCCAGCCCGGCCTCGCGCGCGATCTGGGCGCGGGTGCGGCGTTTGGGCTTGTAGGGTAGATACAGGTCTTCCAGGCGCGACTTGGTGTCCGCGGCCAGGATGTCCAGACGCAATTCGTCGCTGAGCTTGCCCTGTTCGTCGATGCTGGACAGCACCGCGGCGCGGCGGTCTTCCAGTTCACGCAGGTAGGTCAGGCGCGTCTCCAGGTTGCGCAGCTGGGTGTCGTCCAGGCCGCCGGTGACTTCCTTGCGGTAGCGGGCGATGAACGGAACGCTGGCGCCTTCGTCCAACAGGGCGATGGCGGCACGCGCCTGGGCAGCCTGGGCGCCGATTTCGTCGGCGATGGTCTGGGCGATCTGCTGGGCGAGCTTGATGTCAGGCATTGCTTCCGGCCGGAGCCACGTTACGGAAAACCCGATTGTGGCAACGCAGGGCGGCGGGGGAAACCCGTTGACAGCCGCCCTCCAACCTGTCGCCGATGGTCGGCGCTCAGCGGTAGTGCCGCGCCGCGCGGACCTTCACCGATTCATCCAGCAGGGATTCCAGGGCCATGACGCGCACCCGGCCCACGCCCTGCAGCTCCATGAACCGCTCGGTGTAGATCTCCGGCCCCTGGGCCGTCTCGGCGCGGGATTTGCTGAAGCCGTGGGGCACCAGGCCCTTGTCGCCATCCTTGCTACCACCGACATAAAGAACAATTGCCATGTGATGTACTCCTCCAAAAAGCATCGTGCATGTCCAACAGCGTGCAGCTTACCGCGCCCAACCTGACTGATGCGTCATTGAGGTTAATAACGTTTGTTTGCATGCAGATGACGTCGCGTTACCGACGTTTTGCTTACACGAAATTAACGCATCGCTAACACGTGGCCATTACGGCCACCAGCCGCGCCCGGTCATCGCATACACATCGGCCGCGCGCTCGAAGGGATTGCGCGCACTGACGCCGCCGCACAGCAGGTACACCGGCAGGTACAACGGGCCCAGCACCATGTACTGATAGACATGTGCGCGCTCATGGTCGTGCAGACCGATGACCGGCTCGGTGCAGTGGCCCGCCTGATGCGCGTACGTGCGGCACGGCACGTCCAGTACCGGGCCGGTGTGCAGAATCACGTTGCCCAGGGTGATCGCGCCGCCCGGCCCCCACGGCCAGTCACGGAACACGACCGCGCGGTCGCGTGCATTCCACGACGGACGCGCGCCCGCCACCATCCCCAGCAGGCCACCGAGCAGACCGATCAGGGTGTTGGGCGCGGTCCAAAGCGCGCCCAGCCCCTGCAGGACGCGCAGCGCCAATGGCGGCAGGATCAATCGGCCTCGTTGGGAATCAGCAGCCAGAGGATGAGGTACACCAGGATGCCGGGAAAGGCAGCCGACGCCAGGGAGACCACCACGAACACGATCCGCAGCAGCGTCGGGTTCCAGCCGAAGCGGTGCGCGATGCCGCCCATCACGCCGGCGATCATGCGGTCGTTGAGCGAGCGCGAGAGCGTGCGGGGTGTGGCGTTCATGGCAGGGTCCTCCAACGGTATGAGGGAAATGCTAGCGCGGACCGGTGTGTATGCGGCGCATGCGGCGCCAGGCGCTCAGCGTCCGCGCAAGGCCTTCAGGCGCGCACCGAACCACGCCGCCGCGGTCTGTTCGGGCTGGCCCGGGCAGGCGATCCGGTAGGGCTTGCCGCTCATGCTGCTCTGGCTGGCGGCCCGTTCGATGAACTGTTCGGCGGTATCCACCTTGTCCTTCCTGAGCAGGTAGTCGTACTTGCGCTGCAGGTGCGCGCGCGCTTCTGCGGCGTCGTGCCAGCTGCCGTTGCGCTGGAAGCGGCAGGACGAGCCGTCCAGTGCGCCGATCAGCGCGGCGATCTCGCGGCGCGCGGTGTCGCTGGGCGCGGCCGAGGCGCCACCGGCGGCCGCCAGCAGCGCCACGAGCAGCATCGTCATCACGCGGAGGTGGGTCATGTTCGTTCCTTCAGCCACTGTGAGAGGGTCGCAGGCACTTCGCGCTGGGCGCGGCCGGAGACATAGATGCCGATGTGGCCGCCACGGAAGCTGCTTTCGGTGTAATCACTGCTGCCAATCCGGCCGCGCATCGCGCGCGAGGCATCCGGCGGGACAAGATGGTCCTGTTCGGCGTAGATGTTGAGCACCGGCAGCGTCACCTGGCGCAGGTCGACATGTTCCTCGCCGATCCGCACGCCGTCGTGCATCAGGCCGTTGCCCTGGTAGAACTGCTTGATGAAGTCGCGAAAGGCTTCGCCGGCGAGATCGGGCGAATCGAAGATCCACTTTTCCATGCGCAGGAAGTCCTCCAGCGCGGCCTTGTCGTCCAGGATGTCGAGCAGACCGACGTACTTCTGCACGTTGAGCCGGAACGGTTTGAGCATCAGGTAACTGGCATTCATCAGGTCGGCCGGGATGTTGCCCAGCGTGTCCACCAGCAGGTCGACGTCGACATGCCGTGCCCAGTGCGAAAGCATGTTGTCGGCGGTGTGGAAATCCACCGGCGTGACCATCGTGACCAGGTTGGCCAGCTTGTGCTGGCGCAGGGCCGCGTAGCACAGCGCGAACACCCCGCCCTGGCAGATGCCGAGCATGTCGATCGGGCCGCCGGACTGCGCGCGCAGGTGGTCCACCGCGCCGTCGATGAACCGCAGCAGGTAATCCTCCAGCGTCTGGTAGCGCTCGGAGCGGTCCGGGTAGCCCCAGTCCAGCACGTACACGTCGTGTCCGAGTGCCAGCAGCTTCTGCACCAACGAACGGTCGGCCTGCAGATCAACCATGTACGGCCGGTTGACCAGCGCATACACGATCAGCAGCGGGGTCGAGTGCACCGGCGCTTCGGTGCCGATGAACCGATACAGCGCTACCTTGCCGTCCCGCCAGACCTCTTCGCGCGCGGTGACGCCGTAGTCCACGTCCTCCACCGACGGCAGCAGCGTCAGCCCGTCCATCAGCTTGCGCTGCATGGCCAGGGTTTCCTGCAGCAGGTCCTCTGCGTTGAATCCCAACGGGCCCTTCATCGGCTGCGCGTCCGCCGCGCGGGTGCGGCCGGGGCCGGCTTGGCAGGTTTAGCCGGCTTGGCGGGTTTCGCCGGCTTGGGGGTTCTGGTCGCCTTGGGGGACTTGGTCGCCTTGGGGGCCTTGGGGGCCTCAGCAGGGGTGGCGCGTGCTGTTGACCTGGCCGGCGCGGCCTTCGCCGGCGCCGCCTGCATCATCCGCCGCACCAGCCGCTCCAGTTCCGCGATGCGACGGTGTGCGGCATCCATCTCCGTGCGCGTGGGCAGACCCAGACTTTCGGTCACGCGCTCGATTTCATGCTGCGTGGCCGCGCGCAGGCGCATCTGCGCATTGCCCAGCGCCGCATACACCTGCTGGAACGGCTCGGACAGGGCGACCTTCGCATAGGCCTCTTCGGCCGCCTCGATCCACAGGTCGAACATCGCACGGGCACTGGTGAGCTGATTGCCCGGCTGCTCGTGCTCGGCAAGGCGCTGCTCGAACAGGGCGAATGCATCGTCCAGCGCCTGTTTGATCTGGTCCACATAGGCGCTTGAGTGCGTCTGGAACTCCTGCTGCGCGCGCAGCAGGGCCTGCCAGCGTGCCTGGTGTTCGCGGCCAGGGCCGAACGCCGGGCTCTGCATCCACGGCCCGAGATCGCGCTGCAGCGATTCCAGCAGTTTGAGCAGGTCCGGACCGTCGGCACGGGTGTGGCCTCGCGCGGCCTGCAGCATCCACTGCAGCAGACCGTCGCCCTGCCCTTCCACCGCCGCACGCCAGGCCTGTGCCACGTCGGCGCTGCTGGCGTCGCGGCCGGCAAACTGCGCGGCCACCTGCTGCATGGTCCCGTACCAGCCGCCGGCCTGCTCGCGGAAGCGGCGCACGGCGTCGTCGGCCGGACCGCTGCCCGCGTCGGGCATCAACTGCGACCACGCCTCGATCGCCTGCTGCCAACCACCCGCGCGACCGGGATCGTGGCTGTCGCCAGGCACCCCGGCGGCATGGCGCAGGGCATCACCCCAGGCACCGAAATACTGGCGGGCGAGCGCTTCGATATCGTCCGCGCCACCACCACGGCCGGCGGTGCTCATCGGCGGGCTCCAGCCAGCAGGCGGTTCGACAGGGGCACGATCGGGCTCACGGCTTGGGAATGCGCAGGGTCTTGCTGATCATCAGCGACCCGGACAGGGCGAACAGCAGCACCATCGGGTGCAGCTGCCACGGCCCCAACTGCCACTGACCCAGCCACAGGTCCGGTCCGATCGCCCCCATGCTGGCTGCGATCGCCAGTACCACCACCAGCGCCAGGCTGGTGGGAATCGGCGTGCCTTCGAAATACGGCACCTTGTCGCCCTCGCCGGCCAGCGATTCGGCGGTCACGTTATAGCGCGCCAAGCGGCTCACCCCGCAGCAGACGAAGTAGCTCAGCACCAGCCAGTCCCAACCGCCCTGCATGCCGCAGGCGTAGGCCAGCGCGGCCGGGGCGACACCGAAGGAGATGATGTCCGACAGCGAATCCAGCTCGCGGCCCAGCGTAGAACTGGACTTGCGCCAGCGCGCGATGCGTCCGTCCAGCGCATCGAAAATGAAGGCCAGCGGGATCAGGGCCATTCCGAACAGCAGATAGCGGTGCTCGCCGTCCTGCAGAAAACGCATCGCGGCAAACACCGCGCCGGTGCCGCAGAACGCATTGGCCAAGGTGAACCAGTCGGCCAGCTGGAATTCGCGCAGCATCGAGAAGTGACGTTTCATGGGGTATCGGTTGACGGCAGTGGCAAGAGAGTACCGCGAGCAGCCCGAACGGGGACAGAGCATCCGGGCCGGACCGGGCCTTCCCGCCCTGTTCACCGGCCCACGACGTGCGGTGAATTTTTGGCCACCCATCTTGACAGCCAACGTGGGCGGGGGCTGACGGCGCTTATCCACAAACTTGCGCACCAGTCATCCACACCCCCTGTGGACAAGTCGTTGTCAGCACGCCGCCCCGCGCGCGCGCTTGAGTTGACATGCGCCCACCGCCGCCGAGGCGCTATGCTGCCGGGTGGACTCGCCGCCGCCATGTCCTGCCCGCCCGCCGCGACAGGAGTCACGCGCTTGCTTTCCCCCGAACACCTGGCCGCGCAGCTGCGGCACCCGCATGGCGAGCACGCCCTGGCGATCGCCGAGTCAATGAACCGCAGCAACGGCGCGCTCAACCGGGCCGCGATCGCGCTGCTGGCGGTCGGCCCTGCCGAGCGGGTGCTGGAGATAGGCCCCGGCAACGCCGCCTTCGCCGGCGGCCTGCTGCAAGCCGCGGGCAGCCGCTACCTGGGCATCGAGGTGTCCAGCGACATGGTGGAGGCCGCGCAGGCCAGGCTGCACGCCGCCGGGCTGGAGGACCGCGCCGAGATACGCCTGGGCGATGCCCATGCCCTGGCGCTGCCCGAGGCGTGCATGGACGCGGCATTGGCGGTCAATACGCTGTACTTCTGGGAGGACCTGCGTACGCCGTTGGAGGAACTGGCGCGGGTACTGCGCCCCGGCGCACGGCTGTGCCTGGCCTTCGGCGACGCGGCGTTCATGCGCACCCTGCCCTTCGCCGCCCACGGCTTTCACCTGCACGCGCTGGCCGAGGTGGAGCTGGCCCTGCGCAGCGCCGGCCTGCGGGTCTGCGGGTGGCGCAGCCATCGCGAGACCGGCACCGGCAACGATGGCCGCCAGATCGACAAGCACTTCCATCTGCTGCTAGCACGACGCTAGCGCCGGCCGCCGGCCGGCAGTGGTATCGCGTCCTGCCCTTACAGGCGGGTGTACGACCAGGACAGCATCGCGCCGTCCCGATAGGGCATCACGCCGTGGAAGGGGCGCGGGTCCTGGTCGAACACCAGCGGCAGGAACCGGCGATCACCTTCCCACAGCGGCAGATCTTCGATCTTGTCCACGTCCACCCACTCCAGCGTGCCTTCCGGATTGGCGGTCAGGGGAGTGCCGGTGTAGTCCTCGATCACGAACACGAAGCCGAACCAGTCCTCACCCTGCTTGCCGAAACCGGGCCAGCTGATGGTGCCGCGCATGCGCATGGTGCCGCACTCGATGCCGGCTTCCTCGCGGATTTCGCGGCGCATGCCGGCGGCGACATCCTCGTCGCGTTCGACCTTGCCACCCAGGCCGTTGTACTTGCCCAGATGCTGATCGCCGGGACGGGCGTTGCGGTGGATCATCAGCGCTTGCTTGCCGTCCGCTGACAGCACGTAGCCCAGGGTGGCCACGATCGGGGTATAGGGCATCTCACACACGCTCGGGTTGCAGACCCCGATTATGCGGGATCGACCGCAACCGCGTCGCTTATGGCACCGCGCTGGCGCGTCGGGCGTCGCGCGCCGGGGCCGCGGCATCGCCGTCACGGCGCAGCGTGGCCACGCCATGCCCGCGCTCGGCCAGGTATTCCAGCCACTTGCCCAGGAAGGTGTTCATCCGCATGCGGTGGCTGATCAGCTCGGCCGGCGGCGGGTACATGCCCATGACGTCCTGCCAGCGGCGGCCGACATAGCAATGGGTGGTCTCGGCCTGGCGGGCGTCACGGTACAGGCGCACATAGGCCGACGGGTCCGGCTGGCCGGTGACGGGGTCGGCGAAGTCGTAGGTGAGCCGCAGTTCGACGGTGTAGCGGTGGCATTCGATGACATCCAGGCGCACGTCCAGCCCGTCGCCGATCGAGGACACATAGCTGCCGGGTGCCAGCTCCGCCGGTGCGAACAGGCGCACCAGATGCTGGTAGTTCTCCGCGTACAGGCCCATCAGCCAGCTCAGGCGGCTGAGCCGGGGGATGCGTTCCAGTCGGGGTGATGCCTGGGCCATGTCTCGATCCTACACGTTGATCCTCCAACGTGGGGGCGGCAGCGGCCCGGCCAAAGGGCCGGCCGGGCACCAGGCGTCAGTACATCTCCCGCTGCAGCCCCAGCGTGGCCAGCACCTTGCTTGAGATTTCCTCGATGGAGGTGTGGGTGGTGCTCAGGGTCGGGATGCGCTCCATGCGGAACATGGTCTCCGCAGCCGCCACTTCGCGGCGGCAGGTCTCCAAGTTGGCGTAGCGCGAATTCGGGCGGCGCTCCTGGCGGATCTGCTGCAGACGGTCCGGGTCGATCGTCAGGCCGAACAGCTTCTTGCGGTAGGGGCGCAGCCGCGGCGGCAGCCGGTCCTGTTCCAGGTCCTCGTCGGTCAGCGGGTAGTTCGCCGCGCGCACCCCGTAGTGCAGCGCCAGGTAGATGCAGGTGGGGGTCTTGCCGGCCCGCGACACGGCCACCAGGATCACGTCGGCATCGTCGTAATTGATGGCAATGCCATCGTCGTGGGTCAGCGCGAAGTTCATCGCGTTGATGCGCCGGTGATAGGTCTCGAAGTCCACCATGCCGTGGGCCTGGCCGACCCGGGAATGGCGGCTGACGGCCAGCTCGCGCTCCAGCGGCTCGATGAAGGGGGCGAACACGTCCAGCATCAACCCGCCGCTTTCCGCCAGGATCACGCTCAGCCCGCTGTCCACGCAGGAGCTGACCACGATCGGCCGGACCTGGTAGCGCTCGCCCGCCGCGCGGATCCGTTCACAGGCCTCCCGGGCCTTTTCGGGGTCATCGACAAAGGACATGCGGTCGGTAATGAAGCTGAACCCGGAGAACTGGGTCAGCAGGCTATGTCCAATGGTTTCAGCGGTGATACCGGTTCCATCGGACACGTAGAACACCGGACGGATCGTCGACATGCGCCTTTTACCCCCTCTGAAGCCTAAAAAGACCGTCGATACAAGCTTGTGCCGACGGCGGTCTGCCCGGCATCATATCGGCTTCTTCCTACGGACGTGGCCATTCCAGCCCGCCTCGGGCGATGGCCAAACGGAGCATCGCGCTTGAACGAGAATATCCTGTGGTTGCACGAACTGCGCCTGGCCGACCTGGCCCGCGTAGGCGGCAAGAATTCGTCGCTGGGCGAAATGATCGGCAATCTTGCCGGTCTGGGGGTTTCTGTCCCCGGCGGTTATGCAACCACCGCTGAAGCCTTCAAGGACTTCATCGCGCACAACGATCTGTCCAAGCGCATTTTCGACAGGCTGGCCACGCTGGACGTGGAAGATGTCGCCGCGCTCACCGCCGCCGGCAAGGAAATCCGCAGCTGGGTGATCGACGCGCCGCTGCAGCCGCAGCTGGACCAGGACATCCGCAGCGCCTACAGGCAGCTGTGCGATGAGAACGGCGGCGGCGACGTGGCCGTGGCCGTGCGCTCCTCGGCCACCGCCGAAGATCTGCCCGATGCCTCCTTCGCCGGCCAGCAGGAGACCTTCCTCAACGTGACCGGTGCCGACGACGTCGTGCACAAGGTCAAGGAAGTGTTCGCCTCGCTGTACAACGACCGCGCCATCGCCTATCGCGTCCACCACGGCTTCAAGCACGAAGACGTGTTCCTGTCCTCCGGCGTGCAGCTGATGGTGCGCTCGGGCGTCGGCTCGTCCGGCGTGCTGTTCACCCTGGATACCGAATCCGGTTTCCGCGACGTGGTGTTTGTCACCTCCAGCTTCGGTCTGGGCGAAATGGTCGTGCAGGGCGCGGTCAATCCCGACGAGTTCTACGTCTACAAGCCCACGCTCAACGCCGGCAAGCCGGCGATCCTGCGCCGTTCGCTCGGCAGCAAGGCGATCCGCATGGTGTATTCGGACGTCCCCGGTGAGCGCGTGCGCATCGAAGACACCCCGGTCGAGATCCGCAACACCTTCTCGATCAGCGACGAGGATGTGCAGGAACTGTCCAGGCAGGCACTGATCATCGAAAAGCACTACGGCCGCCCGATGGATATCGAGTGGGCCAAGGACGGCGTCAGCGGCAAGCTGTTCATCGTGCAGGCGCGTCCGGAAACGGTGAAGTCGCGTGGCCATGCCACCCAGATCGAACGGTTCACGCTGAACCAGAAGGACGGCAAGGTGCTGGCCGAAGGCCGCGCCGTGGGCGCCAAGATCGGTGCCGGCACCGCGCGCGTGGTCAAGTCGCTGGACGACATGGCGCGCGTGCAGCCCGGCGACGTGCTGATCGCCGACATGACCGACCCCGATTGGGAGCCGGTGATGAAGCGCGCCTCGGCCATCGTCACCAACCGTGGCGGCCGCACCTGCCACGCCGCGATCATCGCGCGTGAACTGGGCGTGCCGGCTGTGGTCGGCTCGGGCAACGCCACCCAGGTCATCGCCGATGGCCAGGAAGTCACCGTCAGCTGCGCTGAAGGCGATACCGGCTTCATCTACGAAGGCAAGCTCGACTTCGAGCGCACCACCACGGACCTGGGCAACATGCCGCCGGCGCCGCTGAAGATCATGATGAACGTGGCCAACCCGGAGCGTGCGTTCGACTTCGGCCAGCTGCCCAACGCCGGCATCGGCCTGGCCCGCCTGGAGATGATCATTGCCAGCCACATCGGCATCCATCCCAACGCGCTGCTGGAGTACGACCGCCAGGACGCGGCCACGAAGAAGAAGATCGACGAGAAGATCGCCGGTTATGCCGATCCGGTCAGCTTCTACGTCAACCGTCTGGCCGAAGGCATCGCCACCCTGACGGCATCGGTGGCACCGAATCCGGTGATCGTGCGTCTGTCGGACTTCAAGTCCAACGAGTACGCCAACCTGATCGGCGGCAGCAACTACGAGCCGCACGAAGAGAACCCGATGATCGGCTTCCGCGGCGCCAGCCGTTATGTCGACCCGAGCTTCTCGGCCGCCTTCGCCCTGGAATGCAAGGCCGTGCTGCGCGTGCGCAACGAGATGGGCCTGGACAACCTGTGGGTGATGATTCCGTTCGTGCGTACGCTGGAAGAAGGCCGCAAGGTCGTCCAGGTGCTGGAACAGAACGGCCTCAAGCAGGGCGAGAACGGCCTGAAGATCATCATGATGTGCGAAGTGCCGTCCAACGCACTGCTCGCCGATGAATTCCTGGACATCTTCGACGGCTTCTCGATCGGCTCCAACGACCTGACCCAGCTCACCCTGGGCCTGGATCGCGATTCCTCGATCGTCGCGCACCTGTTCGACGAGCGGAACCCGGCGGTGAAGAAGCTGCTGTCGATGGCGATCAAATCGGCACGCGCCAAGGGCAAGTACGTCGGCATCTGCGGCCAGGGCCCGTCGGATCATCCGGACCTGGCCGAATGGCTGATGCAGGAAGGCATCGAGTCGGTGTCGCTGAATCCGGACACCGTCGTCGACACCTGGCTGCGCCTGGCCAAGCTGAAGGCCAACGGCTGATCCAGCCGTTCCGGTAGACGACAGAACCCCGCGCAAGCGGGGTTCTGCTTTTATGGGCCGGGGGCACGCGATGCCGGACGTGAACGCAGCGCCGCTGACCCACGGTCGGCTCTACCGGTGAGGGGCCACGATCAGCCGACCGTTGGTCGGCTGCCACGCGCACGCGCAGCGAACCACCGGTGGTTACGAATTGTCGGCCTGACCGGCGAGCAACGCGTACGCGGCGCGGACCGTGTCGTACCCGTAGGTGCGCTCCAGCCGGCGCACGATGAAATGGCCGCGCGCCATGTCCTGGTAATAGTCGGTGAACATGGTGTTGAGCGTCGCCCCGGCCACGGCCCCGACGATCGGGACGGCCTGTGCGGCGAACTTCTCGGTCACCACCACACCGAAGCGCGCGGCAACCTTCTCCACGATCTTGGCCAGCCACTTGCCGGCTTCCTTCGGGGTCAGCCCGATCATCACCGGGGTGCCGCCCACGGCGCGGCCGGCCAGCTCGGCCGACAGGTGGCGCATCACTTCCGCGGTAAACCCGCGGGTGATGTAGTAACCGGTCTCGCTGGCGTCGTCCTTGCCGGAGTTTCCCCCGAGCGCAAACACCTCCAGGCAGGCATGGCGCGTGGCCATGTCACGCAGGTCGAACCCTTCGCTGCGGGCCACATCGGCCACCGAGCGCATCATGATCGTGGTCGACACCGGCAACTCAATGAACAGTGTGGTGAAGCCGAAGGCCCCGCCGACCGCACCGGAGGTCGCCGCCGCCAGCTTGTGCCAGCGCGTCGATGCGGCCTTGCCAGGCGTGTTGTCCATCGTCCACAGGGCGGCCTGCGCGGACTTGAACAGTGCCGCTTCGACCGCACCGTGGATGCGCCGGGACACCGACTGCGGCAGTTTCTTCACCGCGAACTCCAGCGGCGAGCCGATCAGGTTGGCCATCTTGGCGGTCAGCGTAGGCGACTCCAGCAGCGCGACGGCGCGCTGCAGGTCGGCCCAGTCCTGCGACGTGGGCAGGATCTGCGTTTCCAGCGGGGGTGGCGTGCTGCGGACGAGGTCGTTCATGCCGCGGATCATAGCGCCGCAGGCTTGAACGGCGCGTTCATCACGCCTGCCCGGGCAACCCCGCCAGCGCGCCCATGAACTGGCGGTAGTGGCGCAGTTCGGCGATCGAGTCGTGCACGTCGCTCAGCGCGGTGTGGCTGGACGTCTTGCCGACCCCCGCAGCAATTGCCGGGGCCCAGCGCCGGGCCAGTTCCTTCACCGTGGACACGTCCAGATTGCGGTAGTGGAAGTACTTTTCCAGGCGGGGCATCTCGCGGTGCAGGAAGCGACGGTCCTGGCAGATGGAATTGCCGCACATCGGCGAGGCGCCGGCCTTGATCCATTGCGCCAGGAAGTTCACCGTCTGCGCTTCCGCCTGGCCCAGCGTGACGGTGCTCTCGACCACCCGCTGCCACAGGCCGGAGCGACGGTGCTGGTTGCGGTTCCACTCGTCCATCGCTTCCAGCCGCTCCACCGGATGGTGGATGGCGAACTCGGGCCCTTCGGCCAGCACGTTCAACTGCGCGTCGGTCACGACCGTGGCGATCTCGATGATCGCATCGTTGTCGGTGTCCAGACCGGTCATTTCCAGGTCGATCCAGATCAGTCGTTCGCCTTCTGCGCCGTTGTCCGCCATGTCTACGCCTTGTGCTGGGGTCGTCGCGACAGCGCCGACCGGGGATGGAAAGGGCGCCATGATACCGCCATCGCGTCGACGCTCCGTCGCCGGCGCAGCCAGGAGGTCACTCCAGCAGCAGTGGCGGCTTGCCGCGCTTGGCGCGGAAGTAGTTGGTCAGGCGCGTGCTCGCCTCCTTGGCCAGCACGCCGCCGTGAACCTCCACGCGGTGGTTGTGCCGCGCGTCGCCGATGAGGTCGAACACGCTGCCGCAGGCACCGGTCTTCGGATCACTGGCGCCGTACACCAGCCGCGCCACGCGCGCATGCACAATCGCCATCGCGCACATCGCGCAGGGCTCCAGCGTGACGTACAACGTGCTGCCAAGCAGGCGATGGTTGCCGATCGCCCGGCCCGCGTGGCGCATCGCCACGATCTCGGCATGCGCACTGGGATCGTGGTCGGCGATGTTGAGATTCCAGCCCTCACCCAGCACCTCGCCTTGGGCACCCACCAGCACCGCGCCGACGGGAATCTCGTCGAACTCGCGCTCGGCGCGGCCCGCCAGGACCAGGGCGTGCTGCATCCAGTGTTCGTCGCGGTCGTGGACCGGAACGCCCAGCGGCGGTGGCGGCGGCAGGCGCTCAACCACGGCGTTCGGCCTTGCGCAGGAAGGCCTCGAAGGCAGCCAGCGTAGCCTCGCTGACGTGATGCTCGATGCCCTCGGCATCGCGCCGCGCCGAATCGGCATCCACCCCCAGCGCCAGCAGGAAGCGCTCCACCGTCTGGTGGCGCGCCCGCATTTCAACTGCGAGCTGCTCGCCGGCCGGGGTCAGGAACACCCCCCGGTACGGCCGCTGTATCGCCCAGCCCTCCTTGACCAGCCGCTTGAGCGCCTTGGCCACCGTGGGCTGGGCGACGCCCAGGCGCGTGGCGATGTCCACCTGCCGCGCTTCGCGACCATCGGCGATGAGATCGGCAATCAGCTCCACGTAGTCTTCCACCAGCTCCGACCGGCGCGCCTCGCGCACCTGCACGAACCCTTCCACGTGCATGTGGGCATCGATCAGCGGGGATGGCGGTTTGCGGGTGGTCGGGGTCATGCAGGCTCCTGCGGGCGGCCGCGGGCAGAAGACGCTGGCGGCTGGAGGCGCAGTTTACCGCAGCCGTTCCGCATCCCCCTCACGGCTGGCTGCGGTGGCGGTCCAGCGCGCCATAATGGACACCGCTCATCCACGCCCTCCGCCCATGTCCGACCTGCCTGCCCTGCCCACCCTGCCACTGGGCCATTACCGTCACTTCAAGGGCGGCAACTACGAGGTGCTCGGCATCGTCCGGCACAGCGAAACCCTCGAGCCGATGGTGCTGTACCGCCCCCTCGATGCCGACATCGGCGTCTGGGTCCGACCGTATGCGATGTTCATCGCCCAGGTCGACGTGGACGGACAGCCGCGCGCGCGATTCGCACGCGTCACGGACTGATTCCCGCGCGTTGCCCGCCGCGGCGCGCCTCAGGCGGCCACTGCAGGCAGCAGCGCACGCAGCCGCGCCAGCACCGTCTGCACGGCCGGGTCGGCGGAAGGCTCAAGCGCCTGCAACCGTGTGGCCAACGTACCCAGGACGTCGGCGACCGACGGCGCAGCCACGTTCGATGCGCCTTCGTCGAGATCCAGATGCGCGCCGATGGCCGCACCCATCACCTCGAAACAGGCGACCCCCGCCGCATCCAGGCGCGAGGGCAACGGATCCAGTGCGCACAGCGTGCCGAAGAAACTGCCGTCACGCCGTCGCACCGGTACCGAGATGTAACTCTCAAAGCCGTACATCGCCGGCGTGTGGTGCCGAGAGAATACAGGGTGCTCGCTGGCCTGGTTGAACTGCACCGTCATCTGGTGCTGCCGGATTTCATGGCAGATCGTGGTTTCGAGCACGAGATCCTGCCCCGGTGCGAGGCCGAAGCCCAGCAGGTCGTGCACCGCGCAGGTGGTCCAGCGGTCGCTGGTCACCCGCGCCACGGCAACGAAGCGCATCGCGGTGAGGTCGCTGGCCAGCGCCAGGATGCCCGGTACCGCCGGCATCGCCTGCAACTGCGCCACGTCGAGCATGCGCGGGTCGCTGGGCGGAGTGTCGTCGTTTCCTGCGCTCGGCCCCCAGTTGGACTCATCGACGAGGTTGTCCAGCACGGCGAGACGGCGATCAAGCACCTGCGCCGTCACCCGCTCGACCAGACCACGCACCGCCGCCGACAGACCGCGCGCATCGGTGATGGCGCCGACGAAGTGCAGCCCCTCGCCCACCAGACGAATCTGCTCGACGGCAAAGGTCTCGCGCAGGCCGCGGCCCGCCTCACGGTGGAAGGCAAGCATCCAATCGTCGGGCGGTACGCCGTCGAGGATCGCGGTGATGATGACCCGCGACCCGCCTGGCGCGTCCTGCTGGCCGGGCAGATCGAAACCGATCACTGTTGGAAAACGCGTGCCGGTAGTCATAGCCCCCCTGTCGGCGCGTCTGCGCGCCTGTCCACCATTGTCGCACGAATGCCGGAGATGCCCGTACCGTGCGGGCCCGGCGTCGGGTGTCGCCGCGTGAGGCGCAGGAAGCATCCATGCGCCGGTCGTTTCCGTGCCACACGCGATCGGTGACATCGGTGGGTCGGGGACGGAACGTCATGCGCTGCCCCGGCGCAGCCACGAACGGTTTCCCCGCGTGATACCTGCCGCACGGCCTGCGACCCCGGAACGGCAGTCCTTCCATCGGCATCGCCATCGCCGCGCCCTGTCCTGCAGGCGGAAAGCTGCGTCCCGTATCGGCGGAGGACCGCCGGCCGTTGCCGCCCCGTTGACCCACGAACGCGGCGATCGCGGCCTGCGCGGCACTTTTCCCGGCTGCCGGTCGATATGGCCCGGTGCTGAACCGGGCGCCGCCGTCGTTCCTGAGCGGGCTGGATGTTGCGGCGCAGCAGTACAATTACTGACCGTACCGCATTGCCTCCCGCTGCCCAATGAGCTCTCCCGCCCTTTCCCTCGCTGCGCGCCTGACCCCGCGCGAGCGCACCTTCATCCTGCTTGCGCTGTCGCTGGGCGGCTTTGCGATCGGTACCAGCGAGTTTGCGAGCATGGGCCTGATGCTGGAGATCAGCCGCGGCCTGTCGATCAGCGAAACGCAGGTCGGCCACCTGATCAGTGCGTACGCCATCGGCGTGGTGGTGGGCGCGCCGGTGCTGGCCTTCGCCGGTGCCGGATTTGCGCGACGCTCCCTGCTGCTGGCGCTGATGGGCTTCTATGCGGTGGGCAACCTGGCCAGCGCGCTGGCGCCCAACTACGGCACGATGCTGCTGGCGCGCTTTGTCGCCGGCCTGCCGCACGGCGCCTACTTCGGTGTGGCGATGCTGGTGGCAGCCGCGATCAGCCCGCCGTCCCAGCGTGGATCGGCGATGTCCAAGGTGCTGCTCGGCCTTTCCGTCGCGATCCTGGTGGGCAACCCGCTTACCACTTGGCTGGGCCAGATGCTCAGCTGGCGCACCGCGTTCGCGCTGGTCAGCGTGCTGGCCATCGCCACGGTGGCGATGATCGCCCGCTTCCTGCTGCCCGACCCTGACGAGCAGCGCACCTCGCCGATGCGCGAGCTGCGCGCCTTCAACCGCCCGCAGGTGTGGCTGGCGCTGGCGATCGGCTCCATCGGCTTTGCCGGCATGTTCTGCGTCTTCACCTACCTGGCGCCGACGCTGGTGCAGGTCACCGGCCTGGCCGAATCCTGGATGCCGGTCGCGGTGGGCATCTTCGGCATCGGCGCGATCATCGGCAACGTCGCCGGTGGCTGGCTCGTGGACCGGTTCCACTTCCGTGCAGCCGCCGTGGTGCTGGTGTGGTCGGTGATCGTGCTGCTGCTCTACCCGCTGGCGGCGCGCTCGGTGTGGAGCATCTTCCCGATGATCGTCGCGGTGGGCACGATGGGCGCGCTGGCAGCGGTGCTGCAGACCCGTCTGATGGACGTGGCCGGAGAAGCACAGACGCTGGCGGCCGCCTCCAACCATGCCGCCTTCAACACCGCCAACGCGCTGGGGCCGTGGTTTGGTGGCATGGCCATCGGTGCCGGCCTCAGTCCGGCCACCACCGGCTATGTCGGCGCTGCCACGGCGTTGGGCGGTCTGCTGCTGTGGGGCGTGGCAATGCTGGTCGAGCGCCAGTCACGCGCGCTCGCCGTGCCCTGCGAGCGCTGAGCGGCACGGCGATCAGGCGACCGGCCTGCTCCGCGCCTGATCGATCTGCGCCAGCAGTTGCCTGCGGTCCGTCACGCCCGGCATGACCCGCACCAGGTTCCGCAGCATGCGCAGGTCCTGCTGCCAGCCGAGCTGAGTGCTGAGCTGGTGCAGGGCCTTGGCTTCACCGCCTCCGCCGCGCACATGCGGCACCTTCAACAGGTGCGCATCCAGGTGGGGCATGGCTTCCACCTGCATGCGCAGGCGCCGCACTTTGCGCCGCCAGCGGTGCAGCCGTTCCGGCTCCGGATGTCGATGGGCCCGACGTTCCGCCTTGCGCACGCGGTTGGCACTGCGCGCAAGGCCGGCCCGTACCTGCGACAGGGTGATCGCGGCCCAGGGCTGGGCATCCAGCAGCGCGCCGACCCGCCGGACCCGATCACGCCGGCGACCGAATGCCGGATCGCCGGCCAGCGCGCGCCGCAACCAGGCATCGCGACGCGCCTGCAGGCGCCCGATCACATACGGCCACGGCGCAGTGGGTGCGCGGGCGGCGAGCAGCGCCGCCGTCTCCACGGCCACGTGCGCGTCACGCAGTCCGGAAAGGCCATCCCCCAGCCGGCGCAGCATGGCATCGGCGTCACCCAGCGCAAGGTCGGTACGTTCCAGCAGCGACAGCAACGCCCGCAGGCGCCGGATCGCCTTGCGTGCGGCGTGCACGGATTCATGCGCGTCCCCGCCCAGCGACAACGCCTGCTCGATATCGCGGCACGCCTGGCGGGCAAGCGCATGGGCAGCGCTTCCGGGAACAACCGACTGCATGGCACCCCACCGGAATCGTCACGGAACCGGCAGTGTAGCGGTCGATCCGCCCGCCGGATTCACGCCCGCCAGGCGGGGTGTGCCCCCGTGTCGGTACCGGGACCGCCCGGTACCGATCAGGCCGTCGCCGGGGGCGACCGGTACTTGACCTTCATCGTCACCGTCCCGGACTTGCCCATCGTCAATTTGATGGGTACCTCCGGATGCGCCGACTTGATGTGCAGCCCTGCTTCTTCGCTGAGCGTGATCTCCATTTCGTCCACGTTGTTCTCGGCGCCCGCCTTGATCAGGTCCGCTGCGGATTGCGCCTGTACCTCCACGCTGGGCTTGAAGAACTTCCGTGCCAGCGCGGCCGCTGCCACCAGCGGCCCCAGCGGTGTCAATACGCTCAGCGCCATGCCGGCGGCGGCAATACCCGCAGCCGTGGTCAGGTCATACGATGGAGCGGATGCGTTGTCGGCCATGTTTCCCCCTTGTAAGGGGGCACTATATGAGCGCCTTGCGCGCCCAACAAGGCACCTGTTAGCGCTACGTCGGCCGGTACCAGGACCACACGTGCGGCGGCACACGCCCCTCCAGATCAATCCCCAGCGCCACGTGGGCATCCAGGGCGTCGCGCAGCAGCACCTGCGCGCGTACGGACAAGGCATCGCGCGCGACCGGTTCCTCCGGCAGCACCGCAGCCGACCAGTCGAACAACCCGTCGGCGCGCGCCAGCATCGCGGCGGCGAGCCAGGCGCGCAGCGGGTGGATCCGGTGACCGCCCTCGGCCAGCGCCTGCACGGCGGGCCGCAGGAGATCGTTGGCACCCCGTACCCACTCGGTCCTGCCACCGGCCTTGTCCTGCACGGTGAGCGGTGCCGGCGCGCGATGCGCCTTCAGCGGGCGGCGCAGCGCCAGCTCGACATCGCGCGCGTCGCGCTGGGTCTCGGTTTCAATCAACACGCCGGCGTCGAGATCGAAGAACTCGAACCAGCGATGGTGGAGCGCGCCGATGCGCGCCAGCGGATCGCGCGAGAACCCGATCTTGCCGTAGTCCTCCCACGCGCACGGAAACACATAGGCGAAACAGCGCCCATCGAGCGCGATCGGGGCGTTCTGGTCCTGCATCGGTTTCATCATCGGTGGTTTGCTCCCGTTCTGGACCACCGCCAGATTGACGGGACATCGGCTCATGAGCTGCGAACGCAGCGCGAGCGCAACGTGACGACCGGCAGCTTGATCCCCTGTCGACGCTCCGACGCGCATGCTGCGACCCAGGCCACCGAGGAGACCCCCAATGCGGAATCGGACCGTCGCGCAGCGGGGGCCGCATGATTGAGTGGACACCCCTGCCCCGCGCGTTCTACCAGCGTCACCCCACCGAGGTGGCACCGGACCTGCTCAACACGATACTGCTGCGCGACGACGGACGTGCCGGGCGCATCGTGGAAGTGGAGGCCTACGCCGGCGACCAGGATCCGGCCGCGCATTCGTTCCGCGGCATGACCCCGCGTACGCGCACGATGTTCGGGGAGGCCGGGCATCTGTATGTCTACTTCACCTACGGCATGCACTGGGGCGCCAATGCGGTCTGCGGCGACATCGGCCAGGGTTGGGGCGTACTGCTGCGGGCGCTGGCGCCGCTGGCCGGGATCGATCGGATGCGCCAGGCCCGGGTCGCCGCCCGGCGCGATCGTGACCTGGCCAGTGGGCCGGGTCGCCTGTCGCAGGCGCTGGGCATCACCGGCGCACTGGACGGCACTGATCTGACCGACAGCGCCGGGCCCATCCGGATCGTCAGCGATGGCATGCCGCCGCCCTCGCAGCCTGGTGTCGGCCCGCGCATCGGCATCCGCCGCGCCACGACGTTCCCCTGGCGCTGGCATGTTCCCGGCAATGACCATGTGTCCGGCCGCCGGCGTCCGGTTTGACGACCGGTGCGACAGATTCACGCGCGTATTGCCGGGTCGCGCTACAGGACCGGGTAAACTGACGTCTTCTTTCACGGTGGATCACGATGGGCCCGTTCGACCGCACTGCCCGTCTTCGTTGGCAAGCCGCGTCGCTGCTCGCTGCAGCGCCCGTGGCCGCCTTCGCGACAGGCGGCTCGCCGGCCTCGCCGGCCGCGACAGCGTCCTTGGCCTCGCGCACGGCCTTGGTGCAGGCGCTGCACGCGCGGTTGCTGGCGGGACACAGCGCGACCAGCACGCTGGAGACCTGGTGCGCCGAACAGGGCCTCGCCGACACGGCGAAGGTACGGGCGGTGCGCGTTGAGGGTGTCGTGCGCGATGCACCGCCCGAAGTGCGCGAAGCGCTGCAGGTCGAAGCCGATGTGCCGCTGCGCTACCGCCGTGTGCGCCTGGTCTGCGGCACCCGCGTGCTGTCCGAAGCGGACAACTGGTATGTCCCCGACCTGCTCACGTCCGCCATGAATGCCACGCTGGATGGCAGCGACGAACCATTTGGACGCGTGGTGAAGCCGCTTGGCTTCCAGCGCCAGACGCTGGGTGATGCCACCTGCTGGCCCGACTGCGGCGAAGGCCCGCAGGCCACTGTGCTGGAGGTGCGCGCCGTGCTGCGCGACCACCGGCAGCGTCCTTTCAGTTACGTGATTGAACGCTACCTGCAGGGCGTGTTGCCCTGATGCCTTGTCCTCGATGGTAATCGCGATTGATTGCGACGCAGGACGAGCTTGATTGCGGCCGCCTTCGTGCAGAAACATGACACATTGAAGCCGCCCGACATGATGCCGGGCGGCATGATCACTACAGGAAGACGTATCCGAGCGTCCCATCATTGGTAACGGCGGGAACCCCCTCGCAGTTTGCTTGCAGCGAGTCGAAATGTCGCCATTGCGTTCCGTTCCACTTGAACACGCATCGGTAGAGTGGCGTCGTCCCCGGAAGCTGCACAGTTGATATGAAACCAACCGGGCCGTTGTCCGGGGTCCGGTACCCGCCTTCGCAGTTCGGATCGAGGTAGGAGAACATGTCCCAGTTGGTGATCCCCCAGCACCAGTAGATCGGTGCGCTGTTCTCAAACGGTGCTGCAGAGATAAAGCCCAACGAGCCTCCCATTTTCCATCCTATCTCCTCCCAATTCTGCGGCCAGAACCACAACGTGGCAAAGGTCTGGGAAGACGGGCGATGCAGCCGGAGAATCTCACGCAGCATCACGCCTGGCGGCAGGGACAACGTCGCTTCCATATGGACAGTCGTGGCTGGCGGACTTTCGGACTGCGCATCCTGTGCATGGACTTCGGACATGCCTGCCGAAGCCAGGAGGATCAATACACCATGTATATTAACTCGCACGTAAAGCTCCCTATTTTCTATCGCGAACCTCGTGTCCGCGAATCGATACTAGCGATGAAAACCAACAGAAAGTGCGACTTAATCCCAACTACGGCGCACTCCATCAGAAGAACATCCTGACCGAGCAACAAACGACACGCGCCGGCGCAGGGTCGCTTGCCTTTTCCTGCAAGCGGACTCAGTCCGCGCCAGCCTCCTACAGCCCTGCAGCCGGCATATCCTTCCCGCAGCCGGCATACCCTTGGGAAGGATGTGTTACATCCGTCGTCAGCGACCGCGTAACGCCACCGGACGCGTCAGAGCAGCGATCGTCCGCGCATGCGCATGAAGCGCTGCAGCCATCGCAGTTTTGATCGGAACGACGCCGGGTGGATAATCACCGTTGGAGGCGACGGACGCGCAACTGATGCTGCTTGCATGGTTCGACGGAAACGCGGCGGCCGCAGCCACCTAGTCAAGGCCGCACGATCGGCGCGGGCACCAGCACCGCCCCCGCCTCCCTCACTTCCCGCTCCAGCGCGTGCAGGAATCCACTGAACCCCTGCGGCGCTTTCGACACCCGGCGTGCGCTGGTGGCCACCACGGGCCGTGCCAGCCAGGCGATGGTCGCGCCGGTGTTGCCGAGCATGTGGATGAGCGCAACGTCCTCGCCGGTGCGCAGCGGCGCGAACCCGCCGGCTGCCGTGTAGGCGGTGGCGCGCATGCCCAGGTTGGCGCCGTGGATATGCGCGTGTCCGTCCCTGGCCAGCTCGCGGCAGGCGAAGGCCCTGCGCACGGCATCGGGATAGTCCAGCCAGTCCACCACGTCCACCACGCCGCAGAACACATCCGCGCCGCAGCGGGTCTGCTGCCAGAGCCAATCTGCAGGCACGACCGAATCGGCGTCGGTACTGGCGATCCAGCGCGCACCGTGGGAGAGCGCCACGGTCGCTGCCGCCGCCCGTGCCGCGCCGACGCAGCGCGCGTCCACCACCACCGTTGCACCCCCCTGGTCGGCGCAGATCGAGGCGGTGTCGTCGCTGCAGTCATCCAGTGCCACCACCGTGAGCACCGCCTCGCCGCGCAGGCCAGGGTGGGCGGCCGCAAGCCGGACCGAGGCCAGGCAACGTGCAATGACCGGCGCCTCGTTGTGTGCCGGTACGATCACGGCGATCACCGCAGCCCCTCCCACGCAGCAACGCTGGTGGCGCGTGCACTCCACCCCTGCAGCAGCAGATCGGCGTCCTGATAGGTAAACACTTCCACCAGGTGTTCCGAGAGCGCGCCGTGCACGTCTTCGGTGGTGCTGCGTGCCGCGTCGAACGGTGGCCGCCAGTGGCAGGCCAGCAACAGTCCATCGTCGGTGAGGCTGTGGCGCAGCTGCCGCGCCATCTGCTGCAGCGCCGATGACGGCAGGTAGTAGCCGACTTCGCTGACCACGATCAGGTCGAAGCGGCCGGAAGGCCAGTCCTGCGGATGGGTGGCCCGCTCCAGGCGCACCTGCGGCCATGCCCGCGTCGATACCGCCGCGTCGGCCAGCGCATCGGCACTGATGTCTGTCCCCAGCAGCGCGTCGCACCGCGCCGCCAGCGCTGCCGTAAGCACGCCGTTGGAGCAGCCCAGCTCCCACGCACAGGCGTATCGCCTTCGCGGCAGGCAGGCCAGCGTAAGCGCGCGCTTGCGGGCCTCGTACCACCGGCTGCGGTAGTGGAACGGGTCCGGCTGCTGGTACAACGCATCGAAATAGGCCGCCGTGCTCATCCGATCAACACCTCGAAAGGACGGCGGAAGCGCGCCGTGACGTGTTCGGGAAGAATGGGTGCACAGGCCAGTCCGTCTACGGCGCCGGTCTGGGTGGCGAACGCGTCCAACGCGCGCTGCTTGCGGCGCAGCAAGGTGGCGCTGAGCGGAATGCGGGCGGCTGCCGACCACGGCGCCGTCATCGCGTGCGGGTCGAGCCAGTGCCACGCCCAGACCGGGTACTGCAGCACGTTGACGGCACGGGATGCTGCTGCCGCCAGCGCGGCCCGTCCGGTCGCGTCATGGTCCGGATGTGCATCGTGGATCCACGGCGCCACCAGCAGATCGCCAGCCACAAGTTGCGCGGCCAGCGCCGCGGCCAGGTCCGCCTCATGTGTGGCAACAGCCCCGTCGGGTAGCGCCAGCGTGGTGACATGCGTGGCATCCGTGCCCAGCAGCCGCATGGCATCGGCCAGCTCACGCCGGCGTGCATCGCGGAGTCGCGCGGCGGGCCACAAGGGCTGGTCGGTATAGCAGGCCTCGCCATCGGTGACCGACACCACGTGCACATCGATGTCCTGGTCCAGCGCCGCCTGCATCAGGCCGCCGCAACCAAGCACTTCATCGTCCGGATGGGGCGACACCACCACCAGCCGGCGTATGTCGGCCAGGACCGCGCCGGCCTCCCTGTCGGGCAGCGCGCGCAGCCAGCCGCTGCGGTCCCAGTCGACCTCGCGGTTGCCCGGCCCGCTGATGGGCACGGTCACAGTGTCCACGGTCCCTCCTGGGCGTGGACGGCTCGCCCCAGTTCGGCCCAGTCACGATCGCCGTGGCTTTGTCGAATGAAGACCGTCAGGTCGCTCCAGCGCGCGGCGTGCCCGGCCTCCAGGCACATCGGTGCCGGTCCGAGCGCGCGGCCCACCGCATCCAGCACCTGTACGCAGGTACGCTCCACCACGCTGCGCACACGGATCACATCGGCCTGGTGCGGCTGGGAAGGCATGGCATCGATCCATGTCGCCAGCTCACGCAGCAGCGCCGCTGACGCCTGCAGGCCCATGTCGACCCGACCGAGCAGCGCGGCGATCTGCGCATCGCCGGTCACACGCGGCGAGCGCTGCAGCGGTGCAGCCAGCGCCACCGCCGCGCCGTACCAGCACGCCGCGATGCCCGCGCCACCGTGCCAGAAGCCCGGCCGGGACAGGTACGTGCCCGGTTTGCCGACCGGCTCGGCGGGGACGGCGGCGAACTGCACGGTACCGCTGGGAATGCCGCCCATGCCGGTTGCGTGCCAGGTCAGCGGTTGCGGGTGCATGCCTTTCGCATCGGCGCGCACGCGGACCAGCTGCGTGCCTTCTTGGCAGCGCGCCGTCACCAGCGCCTCATCCACCAGGCCGGCACCGGAGCACCACGGCTTGCTGCCACTGACGGTGCCCGTGGCTGGATCGAACGACAACGTCGCCTGCGGCCCTTCGGCAGCCCACACCGCCGCCAGCGTGCCTTCCGTCAACGGCGGCGCGTGCAGGTCGGCCAGAATCGCCTGCGCGTCGTAGTGGGCCTCCATCACCTTGGCCACGCACAGATCGCGCGCAGCAATGGCCCCCAGGGCGCGCCAGCGCTCCAGCGTGTGGCCGCGCCCGGGCAGCGGCAGCGACGGTTGCCGCGCGAGCACGTCGCGGGCATCAGCCTCCAGCGCGGGGGCTGCGTGTCCAGCGCGCCGATCCATGTCAAGAGGGGCAGTCGCGATGGCGGGGGCCTGCATGGTCGAACACCGTTGAGGATGGAGCGTCCATACATACCGGCGCGTGCGTGGCAGATCAGTGACCGGTATGTGCGCGTCGCGTGTTTGGCCCCTGGGGTGCCGTACGGTTCATGAACGCGGGCACACGGCCGGTCATTCCCGCAGTCCATCTATCGAAACAAGCGTGCACAGAAGGCCTGCTCTATCATGGAGCCCGATAGAGGCCCGCTCTGGGCCAGTACCCCACGCACGCAGGCAGTATCAAGGATGGCAATCGATTGGCGCCCCTCTGGTTGGGGCAGGCTTCTGACTCGATCCCCGCATTGGTGGCTTCGCCTGGACGGCGACCACGTCGAGCTCAGCATCGATGGGCAGCGTCACCGGGAGTTCCTCACGGATGCGCATCGGGTGCAGGTGATGCCAGGTGTGCTCTGGTCGCGCGTGGCCGTGGAGCGCGATGCGGGCCCCTGGCTGTCCGTCGATGGCCTGCCGAACGCCCACGGTGTCCAGCTCGCCTCGGCCATCGACGTAGTGCTTCACGAACGCCGCAGGCGTGAGCGCAAAGCGCTGTTCGACACGGTACTGGGCCAGATCCTCACCTGGTTGGGCGCTGCCCGCGCCCTGATCGACGCGGGCGACCGCGGCCGTCGGTGGATTACCCACGAAGAGCAGGCCGCCCTCCTTGACGCCCGGCCCGTCCTGCCCGTGGCCGCGCCGGATCTGGAACCGCTGTTCCTCGACGCGGAGATACACGGCGACCTGCAGTCCCCACCCCATCAGCGCGCCCTGTCTGCCCTGCACGACTGGACACTGGACTGGCCGGCGGTGATCGCCCACGCCAACGAGGGCATGACCACCCGCGAACTGGTCCTGGCCAAAGACCTCCTGGACAAGGTCGAAAGCCAGCCGCTCACCGAAGAGCAGGCTCGTGCGGTGATCTGCTTCGACAACCGGGTACAGGTCGTCGCATCGGCCGGCTCGGGAAAGACATCCACGATGGTCGCCAAGGCTGCCTATGCGATTGACCGCGGTTTCGTCGCGCCCGAACGGATCGTCATGCTGGCGTTCAACAAGGATGCCGCCAACGAACTGCAGGAACGTGCTCAGCGCTCCTTCGCCCGTCTGGGCATGGCCGACACCGTGGTCGAAGCCCGCACGTTCCATGCACTGGGCCTGGCCATCATTGCCAAGGCCACCGGTCGCAAGCCGGACATTCCCGCCTGGGCCGTCGACGCCGCGCAGGGCTTCCACAAGCTCACCGAACTGGTGGACGACCTCAAGGACCGCTCCACCCGTTTCCGCACCCAGTGGGACATGTTCCGGCTGGTGTTCGGCCGCGACCTTCCGCCGTTGGGCGAGGACATGCTGGCCGATGGCTACGACCGCGAAGGCAAGCCCTACATCCGCACGCTGCAGGGCGAGCGGGTCAAGAGCATGGAAGAGTGCGTCATTGCCGACTGGCTGTTCTACAACGGCGTGAGCTACGAGTACGAACGTCCGTACGAGTTCGATACCGCCACCGACGCCCACCGCCAGTACCGGCCGGACTTCTACTATCCCGACGCCGCCCTGTATCACGAGCATTTCGCGCTGGATGCCAATGGCCAACCGCCCCGGCACTTCGCCGGTTACATGGACGGCATGGTCTGGAAACGCGAGGAACATGCCCGGCGCGGTACCGCACTGGCCGAAACCACGTCCTTCGGGCTTCGCAGTGGCCATGCCCTGGACTACCTTACCGACCGGCTCAGCGCCTCCCGCGTGGCGCTTGACCCCAATCCGGATCGCGAGCTGCCCGACGACGGCGCCAAGCCGATGCCCGATTCGGATCTGATCGGCCTGATGCGCACGTTCATCGCCCATGCCAAGAGCAACTGCCTGTCGCTCGATGACATGGCCGCCCGCCTGCAGCAGATGCCCGAGGACCACTTCAAGGAACGCCACCGTCGCTTTCTTGAGATCGCCGGCCCGGTAATGCAGGCGTGGGACAACGCCCTGACCGACGAGAAGAGCATCGACTTCGAGGACATGCTGAACATGGCGGCCAGCCTGCTGGAGCAGGACCGGTATGCATCGCCCTACGACCTGGTGATGGCCGACGAGTTCCAGGACGCGTCCCGCGCACGTGCCCGCCTCTGCCGCGCGCTGGTGAAGCAGCCCGGCAGGTTCCTGTTTGCGGTCGGCGACGACTGGCAGTCGATCAACCGCTTCGCCGGCGCCGACGTCTCGGTCATGACCGGCTTCCGCGACTGGATGGGGCAAGGCCAGGTGCTCAAACTCGAGCAGACCTTCCGCTGCCCGCAAGCCCTGTGCGACATCTCAAGCCGCTTCATCGGCAGGAATCCTGCCCAGATCGACAAGGTCGTCCGCTCGGTTACCCCGGCGCACGGGCCGGTACTGCTGGCCTTCCAGCTCGCCAAGCGCGACGAGGTGCCTGACGGGGTGCGGCAGTACCTGGCGGCTCTGCACCAGCAGTTGCTCGCCGGCGAGATTCCCCGCGGTCGAAACGGCCGCGTCTCGGTGTTCGTGCTCGGCCGCTACCGGTCCGACCGCAGCGTCGTGCCTGCCGATTGGAAGAGCGCCTTCGGCAGCACGATGGACATCGAGTTTCTCACCGCCCATCGCTCCAAGGGCAGGGAAGCCGACTACGTGATCCTGCCGGGCATGGTCAACCGTGGCTTCCCCAGCCTGCGTTCGGACGATCCGGTGCTGTCGCTGGCGATGCCCACCGGCGACACCTACCCGCTTAGCGAAGAGCGTCGACTGTTCTATGTCGCCCTCACCCGCGCCCGGCGCACCGTTGCGCTGTTCACGCTGCTGGGAAAGAACTCACCCTTCCTGGACGAACTGGTCAAGGACGGCGCCGTCAAAATCACCGGCGTCACCGGCATTCCCGTCACGGAAGAGCGCTGCCCGGTATGCAAGGTCGGCGTATTCGTGGACCGGACCGGGCCGCACGGGCCGTTCAAGTCCTGCTCCAGTTATCCGGCGTGTCACAACAAGCCGACGTCAATGCGGCGGCGGTGATGAGCAAGGGATAAGCGCTACAAAGATCTTGGTCCCTCGCGGAAGAGACGCCCGCATCTTTCCCTCCATCACGCCCTTCTTAAGGTCAAACCAAGGATCCATGTAGCCGCCCGGCACCTTGAGCAGGTAGTGGTAGTCACGGTATCGAACCGGGCTGTGGATGCACACAATGCTCCCTTCGGGAGGCGGGCTTGGTGGATGCCAATCGGCGATCACCTTGACGCCCTGCTTGAACAGCGCATTGGCAATCTCGTCGATCTCAAAACCCCGGGGCCGAGCGCCCACCGGCTTACCCTTTTCCTTCTCGAGCCAGCGCTTGGCGCGCGCGTATGGAACGGCCATCAACGACGCCACACACGCTGCGGCGCAACCCCATGTGTGTTCCTGAGAAACTTCGCCATACTTCTGCATTGACGCTCCAAACGCACTCTTATGTGGCAGCCGTCGGAAAGGTCCACAGCACCGTCATCACACCGGGCTAGATCGGATCGAGAGAGCTCTGCGGGAACACTGACACGACACGCCAGCCTGTTGCGTAGAGTTGGGAGACGGTGACAGAGCCGGCTGCCTTGCAGCGGAATACCGTGGCGTCATCGAATGGTTTCATCACGCCCGCCGGCGTGGTCTGGGCTTCAGCCAAGCAGACTTCGCCCTGACCGGCCCACGCAGTACTGGAAGCTGCGAGCAGAGCACCGGCCAACCAGATACCGTTGAGATTCATGTGACGTTCCCTGTAAGCCACCATCCTGGCGGCCATCCAAATCTAGCGCATCCGTATCGGGGCCGCCAGCGTGTCGCCCGAAGGATTTGCACACCAACGTCTTGATCCCACGAACGCTATCCGTGATACCCAGAGATGGGATGGAAACGCCTACAGCAGGAGCTCGGATTCAAGGTCATCCAGAAGGCCGTGAACCTCTTTAATGGTCGGGCGCCCTTTCAATCGACTCTCGACGTCTCTCATGGCTTTATCATCATAGTCCAAATCACTTGCAATCCTCTTGATTCTTTCATCGAAATCAACGAGATGCGCGATCTCGACTACCCGCCCCGCGCCTTTCGCCTCCTCTTGGCTGCGAAGCGCCAAACATGCGTAGAGCGCTTCGACATAGTCGATGAACTTGGCGGGAAACAACGGCACGTGATCTGGCTTGTGACCATCAAGCAGATGGCCGAATGGAGCGTCGTACGCGACCTCTTTGGAGTCGACAATTTTTGTGTGTGCAAAGCTATCTGCAAACGCGTGAATCACCACGCCGATCTTCCAGTCCTCGATGCCATTCTTGAGCATCTGAGCAACATATCTCGCCAAACCAGCCCTTCGCTTTGCCACGTCCGATCCGTGCAGCGAATGAAGCACTCTCATGATCTGCCGCGGGCGGTCGCCGTTGAACCACTCAATTGCGTTGTGCGTTGCCTTCAGGTCGTCGAACTCATCAGGCAGCTGTGATCCCCATGCGAGTTCAAGCGCAGAGTTGACGCGCCAACCTGCCAAGCGGGCCACAACAAATGTCGTATATCTATGTCCGTCTTCGTTGTACTGAATCTGCATTACGGCCATGCGCTTTCTCCCTGTCGTGAGATACACACTGCCAAGTGGGCTGCCGGTTTCAGCAGCCCGCCCCGTCGTACTAATTGAGCGCGAACGTGACCGGCACGCTCACCCGTCCTGCCATGCCAACCCCGTTCTCCTGCGCCGGGTTGAACCGCCATTTCCGCGCGGCTTCCATTGCCGCCCTGTCCAGGTCACGGTTGCCCGACGTTTTTGCGATGGCCACGCTGGTGACCGCGCCGTCGGCGGAGACATCCACGGTCAGCGTCACTTGGCCTTCTATCCCGGCACGGAACGCGGCAGGCGGATACCGCGGGGGATTCATGCTCTTGGACGTCGCGTCCACCGTTGCTTCACTGCGGGACCGGGTCGGCTGGGATGCCTCCTCGGCGGAAGGAGAGGCCGATGCCGCCGGCGCGGAGGCCGTCGCAGGCGCCTGGGCCGGCTCGCCCCGGTCTCGCCGCATCTGCGCGCGGGCCTCGGCGACCACGTCCGACGGACACCCCTTCTGCGCCGCTTCTTTTGCCGCCTTGCCAAGGAACTCGCACGCGCTCTGGTCGCCCTTGCCGCCCATGCAGTAGTCGTTGGCCAGCAACGACGATTTGGCAAGCGACAGGCATTCCTCGTGAAGCGCCTCTGCCGGCGTCCTCGTGGTCACGGCACACCCTTCCATGACCTTGTTGGCCACCCAGCCGGCGATATCGCGGCAGGCAGCAAAGTTGCCCGACTTGCAGTTGGAACGCGCCTCTTCCTCGCCCTTCGCAATCACTTCGCACGTGCCACCGGCCGCGGCCGGCGCCTCCTGCGGCGGCTCGCCGGCCACCTCGGCAACATCTGCGGCCGCACTGGCGGCGATGCCGCTGGCAGGTGCCTCTTGCTCGAGCGGCGCACCGGATTCGATCATGTCCGCCAGAAGAATGTGATTGAGCCTGCCACCCACAGTGGCGATACCGAAGCCGCACACCGGCACGCCGCGCGTACCGAACATGGGCGACTCCCTGCCACCGGTCACCAGCTGACCCTCGGCGATGCGCCGGTTGATGACGGCGCTGCTGTTCGGCGACCACACCTCGTAGGCCGATGCGCCGACGTTGACCGTGCCCACCGAAAGGCTGTCGCCATTTACCCGGACGGTACGGCCAAACTGCGTTGCGACGCCGTCGAAGAACACCGCCTCGCCGGCCTTCAGCGGCCCGGGTTCGCTGGCGAGATCACGTCGGCCCGCCGATGCGTCCAGCGCACCGGAGGTGGTCGCGCTGACGAAGTGGATCTTCATCTCCAGGCAGGTCTTGCTGGCACCGTCGTTGGCGTTGGGATACGCCTCCAAGTACGCATCCAGATGCTGCTCGATCGCGGCGAGGTCCGGATTCTCTTCAAGCCCCTTCTTCTGCGCGCACCCGACAGCCAGCATTGCAACAGCGAAAACAACCACATTCCGCATGGACCGCATGAAACCCCCTGTTGTACTGATGACCAACGCTCATGTGCGCGCCAATCATCCACATCGCATTGCAGCGCAATGCTTCCTTTGAACCCTCCAACGCACGCATGTCCTCTGGGCTCGAGACGGCCCCACGGGTCCATGAATGCCCCTCCCGCACTACGTCGTCCTTACGGGCAGAGGATTCTACTTCGGAATGTTCACGTTGCTGACGGCCCCCTGTGCAACCGCCGACGTACGCCATCCCCGGCTGGCGGCGCTGGACATACGTCACCCGTCATGGCCACGCCACCCACGCCCCCGGCTGCACTGGCTGGACAGTCAGGGTACTCGTTCTGGCCTGCACGCCCAGCGTGCGCAGCGGCGCCTCCACTTCCTGGTACTCCGCAATGCCCGAGATGCCGTAGTGGATGGGCACGATGGACCGCGCGCCAAGGACGGTGGCGGCAGCAATGGCCTGTTCGGGGGTAAGCACGCCCGGCTGTCCGCTGACCGGTTTGCGCCAGCCGAACCGGGCACCGTTGATCGGCAGAAAGGCCATGTCGAAAGGACCCAACTGTCGCGCGATCTTCCACCAGTGCCCGTGCCACATCGTGTCACCGCCGTGGAAGATCCGTCGCCCGCCCGCCGACACCACCCACGACACCTGCGGGTCGCCGTAGCCGTCCGACGCGGGTACCGCCGTGGCGGTGAAGTCGCCCAGCAACTGCGGCTCCCACAGCGTTGCAGGACGCGCCCGGGCTTTCGGGGGGATCGGGAGCGGATGGGTTCCGGCGGGATGGATCACGCTGCCCCCCGCGTGCAGCGCCTGCGCCACGGCACCCGCATCAAAATGGTCCGAGTGCACATGGGTGAGCAGGACGCTGGTCTCCCCCACCGCATCCGCGACCGGGATCAACACGTCCGGCAGCGCCGCGCCCCACTCGGCGGCATTGGTCAACGGATCGATGAACAGGGTCGAGCCGGGGAGCTGGAGACGGATGCCTGCCCAGGCCAGCCGCTGGATGCGCAGGCCGCCCTGTGTCGGCACCTGCGCGGCAGCCAGCGATGCGGGCAGCAGCAGCGCCGTCGCTCCGGCCGCACAGCCGGACAGGAAGTCCCGTCGCCCCACCCGGACACCGCCCGATGCAGGCGCGCTCATGCGACCTCCGTCGGACGCGCCAGATAGGTATCCAGCTCGAAAATGCCCTGGGCGTCGATCGCCTCCAGATTGCGCTGGTGCCAGATCCGCTCGAAGTCGGTGGGTTCAACGCCCGGCGCGAGGCACGCGTCCATCGGGATGGCCGCAATCCTCTCTCCCAGCGGGCCTGCGTCTGCCTGCGCGCGCAGGGTTACCACGGTGCGCCGTAGGTGCTCCAGATAGTGCAGCGCGTTATCGAGCACCGTGGCATCGAACGCGCCGATGTGTCCGCCGACCACGGTGCCGCGCCCAAACTGCCTGGCCCGCCCAATCGCCGTCCGGATCTGTGCCGGGTCCGCCTTGGAGAGATAGACGATATTGCCCACGATGTTGTCGCCGACGCAGACCAGATCGGCGGTGGGGACATCCACGCTGAGGTGGTCCAGGGTCTTGCCCGGGTTATGCAGCAGGCGAAGCTCATGGCGACCCCAGCGGATGCGCATCGCGCTGTCGAACACCACCTGCGGCTCACGGTAGAACGCATCCACGCGGCGGTTCTGCGACAGGAAGGTGTGGCGATAGTTGCGATGCGCCACCGTCATCGCCTCGGGAAACACGGTGAGCCCGGCGATGTGATCGCTCATGAAATGGGTGAAGACCATCATGCGTACGGTCTTCCCCATCTGCCGGCACAGCAGATCGCGCAACCGCCGGGCATCCGTCGCACTGCCCAGGGCGTCGACCAGCAACACGTCGCTCCCGTTGAAGAACACGGTCGCGACGGACGCATGTTCGTCGCCTACGCATAGCGAGACGTCCGGACCCAATGGTGTCAGATGCACGGCGGCTTCCCTTGAGGTGGAGGCCGCCATGATTGCCAGCAGCCCCGAGGCTGACAAACGACATGATTTGACCTTCAGGTTAGAAAACCTAACCTGATAGGATCGATCATCGGTGGTGGTTGGAGCCCTGGATGAAACCGCGTCACGCCCCTCCTCTCAACGCCCTGCGCGCATTTGAAACCGCTGCACGTTGCCTGAGCTTCCAGAAGGCCGCAGCCCGGCTTTTTGTCACGCCGGCGGCCGTGAGCCATCAGGTCAAACGGCTCGAGGACCATCTGGGCATCGCGTTGTTCGAGCGCGGCCATCGGACCGTCACGCTGACCAGCGAAGGCGCCGCCCTCGCCACCTCGCTGAGCGATATCTTCGAGATGCTGGACCTTGCTCTGGACCGCGCTTCGCCTGCAGCCACCGCCGACCTGCGCGTCAGCACGATGGAGTCCTTTGCCGCCAAATGGCTGGCTCCGCGGCTGCCCCGCTTTCACGCCCGTCACCCTGATATCCAGGTGCGGATCGTCACCTCCGACCAGTTGGCGGACCTCGGTCGCGACGGTATCGATATCGCCCTCCGCTATGGTCCCGGAGCCGGTTACGGCAACCCGGCCGACCTGCTGATGGAGGCACCGGTGTTCCCCGTCTGCGCGCCAGGGACCCTGCGTGCCGACGGCCTGCCTCTGACCTCGCCCGCCGATCTCGCCCACGTCACCCTGATCCATGACCAGAGCGCGGAGGGCCGGCCGGGTGTGCCCGACTGGGCCGCGTGGCTGGCGTTCGCCGGCGTGCCGGCGGTGCGTGCGGATACCGGCCCGGTGTACCCCAGCATCTACCTGGCCCAGGAAGCGGCCCTCCACGGGCACGGCGTGGCATTGGGCGTGGGACCGCTGGTGGAGGAAGACCTCCGCGCAGGACGGTTGATCCGCCCCTTCGAAGCGCAGCTGCCCAACGCGTATGCCTTCTGGACGGTCTGTCCGGCTGCGGGGCGGAAGGTGGAAGCGACGGATGCGTTTCGACGGTGGTTGGAGGTGGAGAGCAGGGCGTCGCGCTCTCTTGATGATCGACCAACCTAGTATTTGCACGAGGCCATCAGTTGTTGCAGAAGCAGGCTACATGCCTGCCTATGAGGCCACAGTGTTGTTCTGCCCCGGTTGAATCGCCAAGCGTTGCAACTCGTTGCATGTCGCTCCTGTCCGTCAGCCCTATCTTTTCCCGTCAACTCCCGACGGTTCCCGGCCCAGAATGTCGTTGGATAGCCTCCGTGAGCTCACGGGCGCGCCCTGGTTGACTTCTGGCGGGAAGGGCTGGCTGTGCGGGATTCCGGAGGTATCGCAGGAACGCGACTCAGCCCCCTTCAGACGTGAGTTACAGATGATCGTGAGAAAGTACGATGACATTGACTGGCACACCGGCGGAGACTTTCCAGCCGACCTCGATGCTTCCCATGCCCGCACCCATATCGCCCTCTTCCTGGAGTGGGCCATCCGTCGCGGGCATGAAAGCGACACGCTTCGCTCCTTGCATCCTGATGCGCTGCATTCAATTCGCCAAGGAAAGCTGAGCGGAAAGGACCTGCTTGCCCAATGCTGCGATGACAAGCTTACGAGCGACGACTTGTCAGAAACGGGAAATGGCTTCGCGCAGGCGTACTACGAAGCATCCTGCCTGGAGGATTACCTGGATCTTTCTGACGATGATCTGCCGACCCTTTACCACGAACCCTACGACCAGAAAAAAACACGAGACATATGCGAGAAGCTCGATGCGCGATTTCACCAATGGTCGAAACAACTCGACCATGAATGACGTTTCGCTGGACGTGGTGGCGCTCACCCTCGTCCCGCCCTTATGTCAACGTCGAATTCCGCCACTGTTCCGCGCGAGAGTCGCGTCACGCGACCAGCCAGACTACGGCTGACATCTTCGAAGTAGTTGCATGGTCGACACAGGCGGTCTTTGCCAGGATTTCCGGTTTCATCCTGGCGTCGGGGCTGCACACGCCCGCCACGCCCGTCTCCCCCATCCGAGCACTACATGCCTATTTCCATCAAACACTTGCTGCGCTCAGCGCTGCTTCTTCTGCAGGCCACCGTTGCCCTTGGGTGCGCCAAGCCGCCCCACCCCGCGCAGCTTGTACCTGGAACGTCCGTCAGTCTGGCTCCCCCGTCGGGATTCTCGCCCGCCTCCACCTTCACTGGCTTCATGAGTGAGGATGGCCGGGCAAGCATTCTGGTCGCCGAGTTGCCCGCCCACGCCAGCGAGGCAGTGGCAACGCTGTTCGTCGATGAACAAACCGCCCGTCGTCAGTTCGCCACGCGCGGCGTCCTGGTCAAGCATCTGGAGTCGCTTGACGTCGAGGGGCGCGCGGTTCCCGTCGCGATCGGCACCCAGAACGCTCATGGGCAGACGTTCAACAAGTGGATTGCGCTGTTCCCCGGTTCTCCTACGGTAATGATCACGGTCCAGGCACCCACGGATCACGCAATGAAGCACAAGTCCGCAATGATGACCCTGACCTCCGTCAAGGTGAGCCCGCCGGCGTCCCTGGAGGAGCAACTTGCAGCCCTCCCCTTCACCGTGACGCCGGAACCGCCGTTCCGGATTGTCGATACGCTGGCAGGCGCCTCGGCCGTCCTGACCGCGGGCGAACTGGATACCGACCCGGAGGGTCGCCAACCTCTGCTGATCGTCGCGTCCCAACTGTCACTCCCCTTCGATTCGGATGACCTTGCAGACGTCTCCGATCAACTGATTGCCGGCACACGCGAGATCCAGCACGGTACGGTTGTGTCGAGGCACGATGTCATGTTCGCAGGCATCGCCGGACATCGCGTCAGCGGCCACATGCCTGATGGCGGCACGTTCCACCACTATCTGGCGCTCTGGCCGGGCCAGCGCTTCGTTCGCCTGGCCGCCATTCTGCCTGCGGGGAGCAGCCATGATGTGCAGGACGCTGTCACCGCTGTGGCCGCTTCGATCCGATTCCGGGAGTGAGTTCCGCCCGAACTGTCCGTGATATCGGGGTAGAACCCGTCATCGCAAACTCGGTTCTCCTCACTCATGGAGTCACCTCAGGCATAGGCCACATCCTGACCATCTCAGAGAAAAGCACTCCACCGCGCGCACGGACTTCATCTTCGCCCCAAGACTCGATCTTGTGGAAATACTGGGTAAGGTTGAGCTTCGAATACGTCAGCAGCTCCGGCTTCTTTTCGCCCCAGGCCTTGTGCTGGAGACCACTATTGAACTCGCCAGTGATGAGGGTCAGGTTGCCCAAGGTATGAATGAGCAGGTTGCGCCGCGCAGTGAACTTCATCCTCTCCACATCATCAGTCAATGAAGCAGGAAGCGGCCAGTGCTTCTCCCACGACTGAGGCATGACATGCTCAACCGTGAGATTTGTGGGCATGGTAAGCGCCTCGCTTTTGCCCGACCGGAAGCGGTCGTCCAATGCTTCTAAAACCGTCCTGGACTTGGTGACAGTGCGACTGGTGTAGAGCGGCTTCTCAAACACCGCCACACGTAGCTCATCGTCTGTGGGGAACTTGCTACTGTCACCGACACCACGGATCAGCTGCTCGCCTACGGACCTTGCTGTGAGCTCACCTGACTTTTCTACGGCTTTGATGAGGTCAACAAAGAACCGGTTGTAGTTTTTCGGCGTGAGATTGACGATCCAGCGACGCATCAGGAACGATTCGAGGACTACCAGGATCATGTGGAACTCAGCTCGGTTGTCCGGCATCAACCGTGCATAGCTGTAGAGCAGGAAGGGGTAGACAGTTGCGGTGTTGATGGCGCTCAAGCGACGCAGGAACAGGGCAAGCTCTGGATGATGATCTGGGCTGTAGAACTCCTGGAAGATTTCGCCAAACTTCGCCAGCTGGATGATGTGCTCAGACGGAGTCTTCGGCGTATCAATACCGACCACCGACACATTGGCCGAGTTCTCAAAGAATCGCTTGTATTCGTTGAACAAGTGCGTTGCTCGCACCTCTTCTCTGAGCATCATGCTCAGGTAGTGGTTGATGAAGAGATCGATTCGTGGCCGTTTCAACCGCCCCTGTGTCACCTCTTCGCGCCAATAATCTGAATCAATCCGACGCCAGTGCTTCTCGTGGAGCTTTTCAACGTCCCCCTCCTTGGCCCCAGGCTGCTGGATCGCCTTACGGAAAAGGAGGTTCTTGATCAGGTCGGCAGGAAGGAGCGGTTCCCCTCGATGGTTGAGCGTCTCAAAAATCAGCTGGCTCTCGTCCCCAGCGGTGAGATCGATGACAACTAGGAGCAACCCTTCGGTTACGACCTTCCAGATGCACTCGATGCGGTCTTCCGGCTTAGTCTTCGCAAATTCATCGGCGCGGTCCACATCCACATCATCGCCATTGACCCAAGCAGCTATGTTGGCCGCGAAGTAGAGATAGGCCTCTACCAGTCGGTTCTCAGCCAGGGCCCTATCAGCCTTGACCAGAGCTCTGACCTCATCGTCACACGAGCAGGCATGGATAGCCATGAACGCAGCTCGATCCGCATTTGTGGGGAGAAGCTTGTATTTCTCTACCTCTTCATCGATATCGAGCGCACCGTTCTCAACCAACGCGCCAAGTCTATGAGTCTGCTTCTCACTCCCCACCTTCCGGGAGAGGTTGCGTGCAGCCATCAAGAAGAGCTGCAACGTGGTGAAACGCTGCTGACCATCAATCACTAAGCGGGTTTGCACAGCGCCGGACTGGCTGGTTGCCAGCTCAAACACTGCTGCGCCCAAGAAGTGTGGATGGGCACTGCCCTGGTAGAGATGTCTGTCCAACAGCGCTTCGATGTCCTCCCAAAGCGGCATCCAGTTGTCATCTTGCTTCCAGACGTAAGGACGCTGAAAGAGCGGCACCTGATACTGAACCGAAGGTTCCAGGAGCTTTCTAAGATTTCTTGTTGTCGCTTCCATTATTTATGCTCAACTAGTTGGCGCGTTGCACTCTGTGCAGGCTGATCAGTGAAGAACGTAGAAATAGAACGCAGTGCCGCACACTGCTGTCGCAGCTCTTTCCTAGGTGGAGAAGGCTCTCCGACTACTCCTGTAACGCCCTAGCAATCTTGTCGAGCGCAGCGTAGATTTGGCGAACCGTTTGAATTTCAAATTCCTCACGATCCTCTTCGTCATGAGTGCCTTTATTGAAACGAGACCAGACAGACTGGCTGTTCGGGACGTTCAGAATTTCTTGGAATCCCGCACTGAGCTCTGTCATCGCCTGCCCCGTCAGCTGTCCTCGCTGTATTCCCTCGCTCAAAGCCTTGTTTAGAGCTTGGGTAAGCGCACCGAGCTCTGGCTTGAAAATTGGCGGCGCGATGGGAAGCTTCAATTGGGCGAGTTCCCTGGATTTACCGCTTATCTTCTTCCAAGTCTTGGCGGTCACGTTTTCGAGGGCTTGGCGACAGAAGGCTAGGCACTGTCTTTGATCACCTTCGTCGAGGAACTGCCGTGCACGCAGCAGGTAGTTCCTACTCGTGCCCCCTTGGACACGCGGTTGATGGTCGCCATCATGATGACTCAGCACATACAAATTAGACACATCGTTTCCAAGCTGATTCTGGATATCCTTGATGAACTCATTGCCGTGACAGGTGATGATGATCTGTTTGATGTTGAGCCGCTCGTCGCCAAACAGCGTCTTTCGTATGCCGGCTCGATGGTCGGAATCAATCGCGTTGACAGCATCGTCAAAGACGATCAGCGGCAGTTCCAGCTTGATGTTCTTAGCAAGAAGAATGGCTAGACCAAGGCACCTAAGGTGCCCCTCGCTGAGCACATGAAGCGCATCATGCATCCGGGCTGGATCTGCACCGAACGCAACCATAATTTTCTCTCCACCTTTGATGGGGAGCGATAGTGAGGTGAGCTTGTCCCTTTCGTGATCATCCTCATTGAACGCGTTGTAGAGGTCTAGTGTTAGATCATTGAGGTCCGCCAAGAACTTCCTGGGCAGACCATCAAGATAGGCTCTGATGGCAGCTCTGAATGCCGCATAGCCCGTCCGAATACGCGTTTCGAACGCGTAAGACTCAGCCTCGAGACGAGCGCTTTCAATGAGATCTGCGTTCGCCAGATCGAAGCCTTCGACCAGCGTCTTATCAGCCACCAAGCCAGCTTCGTGCTGAACTATCTTGGCATCAATGACCGCAAGACGTTGAGCGATGTCACTCAGCTTGTCCCTCTCCGAGATCACCTGTTGGCGAGACTCAGCACGCGTTCTCAGTTCCAGATCAGCCGCTTCCAAAGCAGCAAGCGCCTTAGAAACGTCACGCACATGGTGCGCCCTCAATCCGTCTATGTTCCAGTCAGCGCCTTGCCCACTTGCGGCCCAACGGACTACGGCGTTGTTTGCTAGAGCTTCGTATCCTGCTTGATCTTTAATTGGGGCGAGATACGCTCGGATCTGGCGCAATAGCTCGTTGCAGCCTTCTGTGAGCGCGCTTGCCTGATCTTCTAGCACTGCCAATTCTTGAAGATTCCGCAGCTCATGGTCTGCACGTTCAAACGGATTGGCGACTGCATGAGCCAGGGGCGTCAAGCAGGCTGGACACGCTTCACCAGCCTCAGCTCGGAGCTCCTGGATGGATTGAAAGAGCTTCTTGAACGAGACTTGCCCAGCCAAGTCGGCTAGTTGCCTTCTCACGTTATGCAGCTGTCGCTGGTTCCTCCTTAGTGCAAGAAAGGACGGTCGAACACCACTTGCTTTGAGACCAGACTGAGCGGGAATGATCTCATCTGCTGCGGTGATGAGCCCTTGGAGTCGGCTCTGGGGATCATCTGGGTCGATGAGTTCACGGACGTGTTCAATGTTGCATTCAAGCTCCGCAGCGAGTGCGCTTAGCTCGTCAACGAACGCTTTTGACGTTACATCTGCGTCTCGGAGACGCGCTTGAGCAGCGGCAAGGGCAGATCTCTTGCCCTCAAGGAGCAGCTTCTTTGGCGTTTCAAGCAACAATCCGATATCGATTTCAGAGGGAAATTGCTTGACGAACTCACTAAAATCCTCAAGGCCAAAGAGTGATGCAATGAGCTCGCTGGCCTGGGCCGGTGTGCGGGCAGCGATCCTAGCAAAGCTCTCGATCCGGTTCTTCTCGATGATTGCAAAGCGCAGCAGACCCGGAACAGGTGCAACCGGAACGCCCTCATCGTCGCCTTGGGAGAAGAGAACGGGTGCCGAGAATCGCCCTTCATGGATGTTGGTGAAATAGCTCCCCAAAGCTCCTGTTCGCTTGAGCGCAGCCTCTTCGACGCCACCAGTCAGCGCATACTCGATAGCCTCACAGAGGCTTGTTTTGCCACTTCCGTTAGGACCGTAGAAGAGAGTCACTCGCTTGCTTAGGTCGAAGATCTCCTCTCTTCTGAATCCACGAAACGGCCCAATTTTGAGTGCCTTCAAGTCAGACCAAGTGAGGGCATCCTGATCAGCGCGAGCTCCGAGCTCAGGCAGCTGTTCAACTCGGTGCAAGCTTCCCCGGAGCAATGCTGCAACGTTTTGTGACCTCCGGCCACCGGCACTTGGGGCGTCAGCGATGCGTTGGAGATGCACTTGGATGACATGCGCTACACGACGCACCTCGACGTCAGCATTCGACGCACCGAGATGCTCTAAAAAATTGAAATATTCTTCGTCCAATGAACTCACACTTCCCCCTGATGCATGGTTTCGCGGCTACTGTTCAATTGACCTGATGTGCATTCTCGTTGTCAATGCACACACATGCCCGAACATCCAACGACCTGGATCCAGGCCGTTGGTAATGTGACAAGGGCGTTCGGCAAGCTGTGCACTGCTCATTCTTGAATCTTTGCGAGAAGCTCTTTCATCATCGACTCAGTCGCTTCGACATGATTGAACGCCATGAGCGGCGCGAGATCGAGCGAAAGCGCCTGGTTCTTGTCCGCAATTTGGAAAATTATCCGCGTCACAGCATCGAAGTCAGCGTCGAGCTGCTCCCAACTAATCTTGGCTTCGTCAAAGAGCTCTCGATGCTGCTCGCGTTGGGTCGAATTATGAGAGAAGAGTTTGTTGCGAAAGACACGATATTTGTCGCAGATCTCCGCAGCTTCTGCTTCTAGCTCTGCCGGCACTTCTGTGCCATCCGCTCGGATCAAGCGAGCGAGCTCGGGGATCGAGGCACTCCCCTTGCTGTCTTCTAACACCGCCACTAGCCCGACGAACGTAGCGAGCTGGCACGACCAAAGGATGGGCATAGTGACGTCCTCCAAATCGCTGAGCCGGTCGGTCAGTCGCCTCGGACTGTCTTCGCCCAATGCAAGATTGAGTGCTTTGCTAATCGCATAGGACTGCCGTGTATCCACCAGCCTGGAAGTGATCAGGCGATAGACCACCACAGTCTTCGATTCTTCCATCTCCATACGTCCGCCCCTCTTCCTTAGGTCGCTGCACCTGACTCATCTTCGCAGGCTATGCCGTGCTTGGTAAGCATGGCACTGACGCGTTGAGCGACCAACATCTGGTGAGCTCCCGCTTTGTCCTCCATGACGTCTGCCTGGCCTGCGAATGCCGCCCAGAAGTCGCCCGAGCCGACGTCCCCCCGGCTTGAGTAGTGGGCGGGTTTAGAGTCCGGTGCTGATGGTATCTCTCTTTCCAGCCAACTGTGCGGCGTACTGGGCGGGCG
>NZ_JBMWDP010000016.1:0-98361 GCF_049545505.1 Stenotrophomonas sp. NPDC077421
AACAGCACCACGACCGGGCACATCCTCACCATCGAGGACCCGATCGAGTACCTGCACAAGCACAAGATGTCCATCGTCAACCAGCGCGAGGTCGGCCTGGACACCCACGCCTTCCACAATGCGCTGAAGAACGCGATGCGCGAGGCGCCGGACGTGATCCTGATCGGCGAGATCCTGGATGCGGAGACGATGGAGGCGGCGATCGCCTTCGCCGAGACCGGGCACCTGTGCCTGGCCACCCTGCACTCCAACAACGCCGACCAGACCATCGAGCGCATCCTCAACTTCTTCCCGGAGAGCGCACACCGCAACGTACTGATGAACCTCTCCCTCAACCTGCGCGCAGTGGTCTCCCAGCGGCTGGTCAAGGGCAAGGACGGACGCCGTCTGCCAGCCACCGAAGTGCTGATCAACACCCCGATGATCCGCGACCTGCTGCGCCGCGGCCAGGTGCACGAGATCAAGGCAGCGATGGAAGCCTCGCTGGAGGAAGGCATGGAGAGTTTCGACCAGTGCCTGTTCCGGATGGCCAAGTCGGGGATCATCGAGCAGGAGGAAGCGCTGCGCGCGGCCGACTCGCGCGATGGCCTGGCGCTGAAGTTCCGCCTGTCCGAAGGCGGCAGCGGCGAGCACGACCCCTACGCCGATTATTCGGCCGCCACCCCGGCCGCGATCACGCACGGGTTCTGATCCGGCGCCGGTGGGTACCGACCGTTGGTCGGTACGCCTTCGTCAGGCCGACGCGTCGGCCTGGCTTTCCGGCTTGGCCGCCGCGAACGCCGGCAGGGCCAGGCACGCCGCATCGATGCGGACCAGGGTCGGGTACGGCTCCAGGTCCAGCTTGAAGCGGCGCGCGTTGTACATCTGCGGTACCAGGCAGCAGTCGGCCAGGGTCGGGATGTCGCCGTGGCAGAACCGGCCGGTATCGACCGATTCGACCAGCATCCGCTCCATCGCGTCGAACCCCACCCGGATCCAGTGCCGGGTCCAGTCGTCGCGCTCGGGCTGCGGCACGCTCCAGGTATCGCTGAAGAACTGCATCACCCGCAGATTGTTGAGCGGATGGATGTCGCAGGCCACCAGCTGGGCCAGCGCCCGCACACGCGCCCGTCCTTCAGCGTCGTCGGGCAGCAGCGCCGGGTCCGGGAACACCTCGTCGAGGTACTCCAGGATCGCCATCGACTGCTGCAGCACGCGTTCGCCATGCCGCAGGGTCGGTACCAGCTCCTGCGGATTGAGCGCGGCATAGGCGGCGGTGTGCTGCTGTCCGCCGTCGCGCACCAGATGCACCGGCGTGATCTGGTGCGGCAGGCCCTTCAGGTTCAGGCCGATGCGCACGCGGTAGGCCGCGCTGGAGCGCCAGTAGCTGTACAGCTCGATGCGGTCCATGTGCGCTCCGTAACGTGCGTTCAGGGCTTGACTGCCTGTTCGATGCGCTGCTCGATCGCACCGAAGATGCTCTTGCCGGCGGCATCCAGCATTTCGATCCGGACCACGTCGCCGAAGGACATGAACGGCGTGCTCGGCTTGCCGTCGCGCAGGGTTTCAACGGTGCGCTGCTCGGCGAAGCACGAGGCGCCCTTGCTGGTGTCTTCGTTGGCGATGGTGCCCGAGCCGACGATCGCGCCGGCGCCCAGCGGGCGGGTCTTGGCCGCATGGGCAACCAGCTGGGCGAAGTTGAACTGCATGTCCACCCCCGCTTCCGGCGCGCCGAACCAGACACCATTGATATGCGTGACCAGCGGCAGGTGCACCTTGCTGTCCTGCCAGGCCTCGCCCAGCTCGTCAGGGGTGACGAACACCGGCGACAGCGCCGAGCGCGGCTTGGACTGCAGGAAGCCGAAGCCCTTGGCCAGCTCGCCCGGGATCAGGTTGCGCAGGGAGACGTCGTTGACCAGGCCCACCAGCTGGATGTGGCCGGCGGCCTGCTCGGGAGTGACTGCCATCGGCACGTCGTCGGTGATCACCACGATCTCCGCTTCCAGGTCGATCCCATAGTCCTCGCTGACCACCTTGACCGCATCGCGCGGGCCGTAGAAGCCGGCGCTGGTGGCCTGGTACATCAGCGGATCGGTGTAGAAGCTCTCCGGCACCTCGGCACCACGGGCGCGACGGACGCGCTCGACGTGCGGCAGGTAGGCGCTGCCGTCGACAAATTCATAGGCCCGCGGCAGCGGTGCGGCCAGCGCCTGCATGTCGATGTCGAACACCCCGTCGGCGCTGCCGTCGTTGAGCGACTCATACAGCGCGTTCAAGCGCGGCGCCACGTGGCTCCAGTCTTCCAGGGCCTGCTGCAGCGTGCCGGCGATGCCGGTGGCGCGCACGCCGTGGGCGAGGTCGCGCGAGACGACGATCAGGGTGCCGTCGCGGCCGCCTTCCTTCAAAGAACCAAGCTTCATGGGTGGGTATCCGGGATCGCTGAAAATAGGTTTCAAGTGTAATCAAATGCGCGGCGCAGCCAAGCTGCGTTGCGACAGAAATCCACCATAAACGATACCCCCCCGCCGTGCTGGCCGGGCCCGTGCGGCAACGGCCCTCCGTTCTGCGCGCCACGGCGCCACCCCGCGCTCAGGATCGGGGGGCCATGTCCTCCAGAGGCAGGCGCGCCCCGCGCTCGTCGGCCTTTCCCTGCCCTTGGCCCATAACTGAACAGGTCGATTTGGTATGGATCTCAAACATCCGTTAGACTAGGCGGGTCTGCAGCGGCCGTCCGTTTCCCTTCGGGATCGCCGGCGATATGGATCAACGATCCGTCGCCCGCCCCCACTCCGACGCCATTCGTCATGCATTCCAGTCTGCGCACCGCGCCGGCTGCACCCAATTCTCGCAGCGCGGTTTACGGGAACGCTCCGAGTCAGCCGATCTCAATGATCTGCCTCACGTCCGGCCATTCGGCCTGGCGTTACTTCGTTTTTGGAGCTTCCACCCGATGTCTTTTGAATCGCTGGGCCTTGCGCCCTTCCTGCTGCGTGCCTTGGCCGAGCAGGGTTACGACACCCCTACCCCGATCCAGGAACAGGCCATCCCGCTGGCCCTGGACGGCCGCGACCTGCTGGCCGGCGCCCAGACCGGCACCGGCAAGACCGCTGCCTTCGGCCTGCCGCTGCTGCAGCATCTGGCCACCAACCCGCAGGCCGTCAACGGCCCGCGCAAGCCGCGTGCGCTGGTGCTGGCACCGACCCGCGAGCTGGCCACCCAGGTGCATGACAGCCTGCGCGGCTACAGCAAGTACCTGCGCATTCCGAGCGCCTGCATCTACGGCGGCGTCGGCATGGGCAACCAGTTCGACGTGCTGCGCCGTGGCGTGGACCTGCTGGTGGCCTGCCCGGGCCGCCTGATCGACCACCTGGAGCGTCGCAGCGTCGACCTGTCCGGGATCGAAGTGCTGGTGCTGGACGAAGCCGACCGGATGCTCGACATGGGCTTCCTGCCGTCGATCAAGAAGATCCTGGCCAAGCTGCCGCGCCAGAACCGCCAGACCCTGCTGTTCTCGGCCACCTTCGAGGAGAGCATCAAGCAGTTGGCGCTGGAGTTCATGCGCAACCCGGAACAGATCCAGGTCACGCCGAAGAACACCGTCGCCGAAACCATCACCCACCGCGTGCACCCGGTCGATGGCGCGCGCAAGCGCGAACTGCTGCTGCACCTGCTGGCCCAGGACAGCCGTGAGCAGACCCTGGTGTTCGGCCGTACCAAGCACGGCTGCGACAAGCTGGCCACGTTCCTGGAGAAGTCCGGCATCAAGACCGCGGCGATCCACGGCAACAAGAGCCAGGGCCAGCGTCTGCGTGCCCTCGGCGACTTCAAGGCCGGCCGCGTGACCGTGCTGGTGGCCACCGACATCGCCGCACGCGGTATCGACATCAACGAGCTGCCGAAGGTCATCAACTACGACCTGCCGATGGTGGCCGAAGATTACGTGCACCGCATCGGTCGTACCGGCCGCAACGGCTCGACCGGCCAGGCGATCTCGCTGGTGGCGCAGGACGAGGCCAAGCTGCTGCGCCAGATCGTGCGCCTGCTGGACAAGGACATGGACATCCGCGACGTGCCGGGCTTCGAGCCGCAGACGCCGATCCGCTGGGGCAACAGCGCGCCGGGCAAGGCCGAGCAGCCCGGTGGCGACCGTTCGCCGCGCAAGCACGCGCGTCGTCCGCACAGCGAGGCCCCGCGCCACGCCCATGCCGGCCCGAAGAAGGCCGGTGGCGGCCAGCGCGATGGTGCCGGCCGCGGTGCGCCGCGTGGCGGCCAGCCGCAGGGCCAGCGCCGTGGCAGTGGTGGCCGCGGTCCGGGTGGCGGCAGCCGCGCGGGCTGATCCGTTCGCGGAGTGCTGAAACAGAAAAAGGGCGACGCATTGCGTCGCCCTTTTTCATTGCGCGGGGGGCCGGGGTTGGCGTGGAGGGCCGCCGGGCAGAGCCCGGCTCTACCCGCGTTGCTTGGCCGGGTTGAGCTGGTTGCCGAAGAAGATCGCGTTCAACAGCAGCCGCTCGGTGCCGTGCCAGTACTTGCGGTGCGCCGGATCGTCAGCGAACAGGACCACGTTGCCCTGCCCCTGCGGCGAGACCAGCAGCCATGCCGAGCCCGCCACGCGGTTGCGGTTGGCCTCGGACAGATAGCCGTTGACGCGCGGCGTGGCGTCGATGCGCACCACCGTGGAAAACGGATTGCGGCTCGGCTTGAAGCTGATGCCGTTCTCCTTGTTGACCGCCAGTTCCGTGCGTGGCAGGCCGAAGCCCAGCGGATGGCTGGTGTCCACATCGGCACTGAGGATGTTGCCACTCACCCGCTCGATCGCGGCGATGTCGCGCTGGTCGCCGAATGCCCGGCGCGAGGCATCCGGTTGCGTTTCTTCTGCGCCCAGCACTTCGTCGGCGAGCTTCTGCTCGATCGCCCAGCGCGCGGCGCTGCCATAGGTGACCAGTGATCCACCGGCGTTGATCCAGCGCTTCAGCGCCGCCACTGCGGCCGCGTCGACACCGGCATAGGTGCCGCCGGCAAGCACGATCGTGGTGTAACGGTCCAGCGTGACCTTGCCCAGCTGGGCCGGGTCCAGCTTGCTGGCCGGCAGCCGCACCTGCTGGTCAAGCAGGAACCACGCCGATCCGATCTCGGTGGCACTGACGCCCTCGCCCATCACCAGCGCCACTGCCGGTGTGCGCAGCGATTTCACGCTGTCGCTGCCCAGGTCGATACCGCTGCGGCTCTGGCCACTGTCCACCGCGTACAGGCGCACACCACTGTCGCGCGCGATCTGCTCGACCGCCGCCAACAGTTCCCCTCCGGCCAGCGGCTGGCCGGCTACCGGAATCACCACGCTGCCGCGCGCGAACGACTGCTCGCCGTCGGCGGTGGCCGCCGTGAACGGCTGGAAGGCGGCACGGGTCTTCAGCCCCCGTACCTGCAGCGCGTACAACGCCTGGCTGGCGTTGTAGTCGCGCCAGTCGAGCACGTACGCGAAGCCGGCCTGGCCGCCACTCACGCCCCCCTGTGCCGGTGCCACTGCGGTGATGCGCGGACCGCCGTCGAGGCGGCTGCGGCTGCCGGCAAAGGCCACCCCGTAGGCCGGCGCGATGGCGTAGGACGTGCTGCCATAGAACACGTCGCCCTTGATCGGCGGTGTGTCGGCGAAGATCGAATGCACCAGTCGGAACTGGGGCTGTGCGGTCGGCACCACGTATGCACTCCCGGGGAGGAAGCGCTGGCCGTCCACGGTCACCGCCGCGGTCAGCGGCTGCACGGTGATCCGGTGCTGCAACAGCAGGTCGAGCAGTCGGGCGGTCAGGCCGGGATCATGCGCGTCGCCGAACACGAATGCCTTCACCGGCTGCTGGCCCGCCTGCGTCAGCGCGGACTGGAAGAAATCCTTCTGCAACGCAATCAGCCCGTCGCGTTCGGTGACCGCACCGCGCACGGTGCCCAGGCCGGTGGCCATCTGGTTGCGGATGGTGAAGGGGAACGTGAGCAGGCCGTTGACCGACTCCTGCACGCGCCCGCGCGAGCTGGCCTGCTCGACCGTCACTCCGACGGCCCCGTGGAAGTCCGGATAGGTGGAGCCGTACACCGGCGAGAAGTTGTCGAAGTTCTCGCCGGTGTAGTACAGCGAGCCCAGCGCATCCAGCGCCTGTGCGTGGTACCTGGCCAGGGTCCTGTTGAACGCGTACGACGCGGCCGGGATCAGCGGGCTGTGCATGCTCGCCGGCGACGGCTCGAAGTAGTAGGTGCTGTCCTTGCCCATCTCGTGGAAGTCGATCTGGACGTTGGGATACCAGCGATGGAAGTAGGCGATCTTCGGCCGCGTATCCTGCTGGGTCAGCGCCAGCCAGTCGCGGTTGAGGTCGGTGAAATAGTGGTTGGTACGTCCCTGTGGGAACGGTTCGACGTGTTCCTTGTCGGCCGGATCGGCCGATGCCGGCGACGACGCGTAGGCGTTGTGCCAGCTTGCCGCGCGGTCGCGGCCGTCGGGGTTCTGCGCGGGATCGAACAGCACCACCGCCCGATCCAGCCACTGGGCGGTGTCGGCACTGCGGTTGGCCACCAGGTAGTAGGCAGTCAGCAGTGCCGCCTCCCCGCTGGAGGTTTCATTGCCGTGCACGCTGTAGCCCAGCCAGACCACCACCGGGCTGTTGCCGGCCGCCGACAGCGGCTGTGCCGGATCGGCCAGGGTGACGTGCTGGCGGCGGAGGGTCTCCAACTGCTGATGGTTCTGCGCCGAGGTGACCGTGGCGATCAGCAGGGGGCGGCCTTCGTAGCTGGTGCCGATGCGCTCGACCTTGATTTTGTCCGAATGCCGGGCCAGTTCGTCGAAATAGGCCACCAGCTGGTCGTGGCGGGTGTAGCGGCTGCCGATCTCGTAGCCGAGGAACTGCTGCGGGGTGGGAATGGACGGATCGAAATCACCGCCCTGCGGAAAGAAGTACGCGCTCTGCGCGAAGGCTGGCGCAGCCAGCAACCAGAACGATCCCACCAGCCAGGCGATGGGACGTGACACGACACGATGCAAGGACACAGCGATTCCCCATGAAACGGGGGCCGGCGTGCATGCCGGCCCCGATGGTGACGGACGTGGTCAGAAGCGGTAGTCGAAACCGACCGTGACATAGCGGCCACGCAGGTCGTACTGACTGAAGTCGTACGGCGCGCGGATGCCCGGGAAGGAGGCGTCGTACGGCGGTTCCTCATCGGCCAGGTTCTGGATCTTGGCGTACAGGGTCAGCTTCTCCAGCCCGGTGTAGGCCAGGTACAGATCGAACTGGCTGTAGGCATCCACACGATCCTGCACCGCGGTGGCGGCGGCGCTGGCCTTCTGGTCATAGCCACTGGTGTAGTACCAGGTCAGCGCGGTGCGGATGTCGCCATAGCTCCAGTCCAGGGTGGTGGTGGCCTTGTTCCTGGGCAGCGTGGCGCCCCGGTTGCTGCCGGCATAGTCCACCAGCGGCCCACCGACCACGGTGGGGCGGCGGTAGCTGCGCACGTGGGTGAAGGCGCTGCTGAGCCCGAAGTCGCCGGCGCGCTCGGTCGGGAAGCGCTGGCGCAGTTCCACGTCGACGCCGGAGGTCTTCAGTTCGCTCAGGTTCTGGTAGCGGTTGTACACCGCCAGCAGCTTGCCGCGCTCATCGCGAAGGACCGCGCCGGGCACGTTGTCGGTCACCAGGGTCTGGGTGTTGTTGGTACCCACCAGGTTCTCCAGCTCGATGCGGTAGTAGTCCACGCTCAGGCTGGTGTTGGACCACGGCGACAGTACGATGCCGGCGTTGAAGCTCCTGGTGCGTTCCGGCTTGAGGTCGTTGTTGCCGACGGTGAAGAAGGTCGGGTTCTGGCGCGAGCCCGGCACGTCCGGATCACGCGGGTCGATCACGCTGCCGTAGGCGATGCTGGTGCTGTTGGAGTTCTCCGACAGCGACGGCGCGCGGAAGCCCCTGGAGGCGGCGGCACGCACCAGCAGGATGTCCCACGGCTGCCAGCGCAGGCTCAGCTTGGGCGAGAACGCATCGCCGAAATCACTGTAATGGTCGGCACGCGCGGCGGCCTGCAGTTCCAGCCGCTCGGCCAGCGGCACATTGACCTCGGCATAGGCTGCGGTGACCTTGCGCTCGCCGTGCACCTCGGCGATGGCCGGGCGGATCTGCAGGCCGGCATCGATCTGCCACGGGTTGTTGGAGTCGAGCTTCTCGCGGCGCCACTCGGCACCGGCGGCGAAGCCGATCTCACCGGCCCAGGTGTGGCCGAGCGCACCGGATATCCTGGCATCCACGCCCTGCAGCACCGATTCGGCCGGCCGCAGCGTGCTGATGTTGATGGCGTTGAGCACGTCCGGTGCGGTTGCGGACGGGTTGAGCAGGTTGTAACTGCCATCGGCCAGCGCCGCAGCCAGCGCATAGCGGTTGGCAAAGCCGCCGGAGACGGTTTCGCGCTCGCTGCTGCGTGCGCCGAACGCGCCCACTTCCCAGTCCCAGTTCTGCAGGCTGCCGCGCACCCCGACCAGGCCGCGGTAGGCCTGCGACCGGTTGGTCTTGATGGTCGGCCCAAGGTTGAAGAAGGTGTACTCGATCGGCACCGCGCGGCCATACGGGTTGTACGGGCTGCTGGCGGGCAGGTTGGACGACACCGGCTCGGCCAGGCCGGTATCGGCATTCAGAGCGAAGCGGCCGCTTTCCAGGGTGAAGAACGGGCTGCTGCCGAACCAGGAGACGCCCTTGATGTCGCTGTACAGCACTTCGCCGAAGGCTTCGACGGAATCGTTCACGCGGAAGGTGCCGTTGACGTAGGCCTGGTAGCGCTTGGTGGAGGGAATCAGCGTGGTGTACGGCGCCTGGTTGAAGCCGCAGGTGTTGCCGGCAAGGCCGTCGATCGGCGCGCTGGCCACCAGCGTGGTGCCTTCCGGGCAGTTGCCGCTGGCATCGAGCATCGGCACCGAAGCGCCGTTGATCAGATAGCGCGCGCCCTTGGCCGACCAGCCGTTCCAGCGGCCGCCGGGCGTGTCGGTATAGATGCCGGACCTGGTGAGGTCGCGCTGGTCCTGGTCCAGGCGCTCGCGGTTGTAGCCTTCCAGGCTCACCAGGATGTTGTAGCCATCGGTGTCGAGGTCGCCGATGCCGCCGATGAACTTCAGGTTCTGCTCGTCCAGCCCGCCCTGGTCGGCCGTGCCGAGGCTGCCACCGAGGTCGGCGCCCTGGAAGTTCTGCCGGGTGATGATGTTGACCACACCGGCTACCGCGTCGGAGCCGTACACCGCCGAGGCGCCGTCCTTGAGCACTTCGATGCGTTCCACCGCCACCAGCGGCAGCGCGTTGAGGTTGACGAAGGTGTCTGACAGGCCGCCGGCCGGGAAGCCGTAGTTGGCCAGGCGGCGCCCGTTGAGCAGCACCAGCGTGTTCTTCTGCGACAGGCCGCGCAGGCCGATACCGGCCGAACCGGACGCCCAGCCGTTGTTGGTGGTTTCGTTGGTGGCATTGCCGGTGTTGGCCGAGATCGAGCGCAGCAGGTCGGCGACGGTGGCCTTGCCGGTCTCCTCCAACTGCTGGCGGTCGATCACCTGCACCGGATTGGCGCTTTCGGTGTCGGTACGTTTGATGTTGGAGCCGGTGACCCGCACCGCGGCGAGCGTCGTGCTCTCGCCGGCGGCATCGGCAGCGGCGGTATCGGCGGAGGAATACGCCAGCGCAGGCAAAGGCGTGGCCAGTGCAGCGGAAAGAGCCGCTACAAGAAGAGTGTGCTTGGGCATGAACTTCAGTGGGGTGGTGGACGACAAGTTCCGCAGTAGTCCATGCCTGGCCGGGGGGCGGCCAATAACATCTCTTCATACGGATATAAGAGAAACTAACATCTCTTCATCCGGATGGAAATGTTTTTGCGAGGGCGACGTGGCATCTCGCGCCCACCCACGGCCAGTGAGCCCAGTACAATGGGCCGATGGAAATCTTCAAAGTCTTCACCCTCGAGGCCGCGCACCGCCTCCCCAACGTGCCGCCGGGCCACAAGTGCGCGCGCCTGCATGGCCACTCCTTCCGTGTGGAGCTGAAGGTGGAAGGCGAGCCAGGCGAACAGACCGGGTGGATCATGGATTTCGGCGACGTCAAAGCCGCCTTCCAGCCGATCTACGACCGCCTGGACCACCACTACCTCAACGACATTCCCGGCCTGGACAACCCGACCAGCGAACGGCTGGCGATCTGGATCTGGGACGAGCTCAAGCCGGCGCTGCCCCAGCTCAGCGAAGTGACCGTGCACGAGACCTGCACCTCGGGCTGCCGCTACCGCGGTTGAGGCCTGGAACGCGGCAGCAGGGCCGGCCACTGGCCGGCGACCCGCCCGATGAACACCGCAATCGGCAAGACAACCCATTGATCTGCAAGTGGTTTGACTGAACCCGGACCGTAACGGGCAGGAATTTGTTGCATCGCAATAAATTCGGCGTATGCTGCATTGCATCAACGTTCTCGAGCCGTCCTGCCATGACGTCCGCGTTCACCGATTCCTTCAGCGACTACACCCGCCAGCTGGCTGCCACGGCCACGCGTGCCAACCGGCTCGCACTGGAGAATGCCGAAAGCATGTTCGGCGTGCAGTTGAAGACGCTGGAGAAGAACATCACCGCCACCAGCGGGTTCTTCGGTGAAATCGTGCAGTCACAGGAACCGGGCACGCTGTTGCCCAAGGGCGCCCAGCTGGCCCGCGACAACCTCGCGCGCTGGGCCAGTGCCCACCAGGAAGTGGTTGGCCTGGGGCTGAAGGCCTCCGAGGCGTTCGGCGAACTGGCGCGGCAACCGTTCGCAGGCGCTGCCGGTACCGGCCGCCGCTGAACCCCATCGACATCGCATTTGCGTGGGTCCCTCCCCCCACGCAATCCCAGACCCGACAGAACCCTCCCTCTGTCGGGTCTTTTTTTGTCCTGGCTCGCGGGTCAGCGCGCCGGCGCCGCCGGCAGGGTGAAGGCGAACAAGGCGCCTTCGCGGCTGTCGAGCAGGTGGATGTCGCGCTGATGCAGCTGCAGGATGCGGTGCACGATCAACAGACCCAGCCCGCCACTGTCCGGGCGTGCACTGCCCAGCGCGGGCGGCGTGGTGAACAGCGTCGCGCGCCGCTCGATGGGGATGCCGGGACCACTGTCGGCGATGCTGACCTGCACCTCGCCGTCCTCGGTCCGCAGCACCACCTCGATGCGCCCGCCTTCGGGGGTGTGGCGGATCGCGTTGTCGAGCAGGTTGGTCAGTACCCGCTCGATCAGACCCAGGTCGCCCACCACCGTCGGCAGCCCGGGCGGGATGTCGGCAGTCAGTGTCTGCCGGCGCGCCTGCGCGGACAGTTCGAATTTCTGGAAGACGTCCTGGAGGAGGTCCGGAAGCGAGAACGCCTGCCGATCCAGCGTGACTCCACCGTGCTCCAGCCGCGCCAGTTCGAACAGCGCCTGGGCCAGTGCACCGACCTTGCGGCTCTGCGCCAGTGCGATGCCGAGATAACGCTGGCGCTCGTCGGCACCGAGCGTGGCATCCTTCAGCGCCAGCGTTTCCAGGTAGCCATGCAGCGACGACAGCGGTGTGCGCAGGTCGTGGGAGATGTTGGCGACCAGCTCGCGCCGCTGCAGATCCTGCTGGCGCAGCTGCTGCCATTGCTCGCCCAGCCGCTGGGCCATGTGCCCGAAGCTGTGCTGGAGGATGGCCAGTTCGTCGCGCTCTCCCGGTCGCAGCGGGGTCGGCGGCGGCACCGTGCCGGGGGCCGCACCGTCGACGTCGAACGCCTGGATGCGCCGGGTCAGCTGGCGCAGCGGTCGGGTGACCCAGCGGAACGCCACCACGCCGGCCAGCAGGCCGACCAGGGCCACGATCGCCAGTGACCACAACGTGGTGCGCAGCGTGGCGTTGGCGGCGATGTTGGCCGCCAGGGCTTCACGCTGTTCGCCGACCAGCACCACGTAGATATAGCCGGCCTGGCGCCCCTGCACCCATAGCGGCGCCGCGTTGAACACCTTGCGTCCGGTCGTGCTGCGCGGGTCGTCGCCGAGGATCGGCAGCGGTTCATCGCGCAGCAGCGCACGCACCGGCGCCAGATCCACGCGGCTGCGCTTGAGATGGCCGTCCGGCGCATCGTGGCCGAGGATGCGGCCCTGGTCGTCGAGCAGGTACACCTCCACGCTCGGATTGACCGCCATCAGCTTGCCGAACAGCGCGCGCACTTCGCCGCCACGCATGCCGCGTGCATCCATCAGTTCGCCGCTGCGCGCGATGTGCTCGGCCAGGCCGCGCGACAGCCGCTGCACGGTTTCCTGCTCGTGCACCGCGGTGCTGCGCATCTGGATCATCACCAGCGCCGCGCAGCACACCAGCAGCAGCGCGCAGAACACCACCGACAGGCGCTGGGACAGGGTCAGGCGGATCATGCCGGTGCGCCCTCGCTGCCATCGACCAGTTTGTAGCCGCGCCCCCATACCGTCTGGATGCGCTGCGGCGTGGCCGGATCGCGTTCGATCTTGTTGCGCAGGCGGTTGATGTGCGTGTTGACGGTGTGTTCGTAGCCGTCGTGCTGGTAGCCCCAGACCTGGTTGAGCAGGTCCATGCGGGAGTACACCTGGCCCGGGTGCCGGGCGAAGAAATACAGCAGGTCGAACTCGCGCGGCGTCAGGTCCAGCGCCCGGCCCTCCAGTTGCGCGGTGCGCGCGACCGGATCGATGCGGATGCCCGCCACGTCCAGCTCGCCGGCATCGATGCGGGCATTGAGCGCCATCGCCTCCACCCGGCGCAGCAGGGCCTTGACCCGCGCCACCAGCTCCAGCATCGAAAACGGTTTGGCCAGGTAGTCGTCTGCCCCCAGCTCCAGCCCGAGGATGCGATGCACTTCGCTGGCCCGCGCGCTGGTGATGATGATCGGGGTATAGCGCGCCATCGCACGCGCGCGCTTGCAGATCTCCAGACCATCCACGCCCGGCAGCATCAGGTCCAGCACCAACGCGCTCCACGGCTGCGCTTCGAGCAGGGCCAGACCCTCATCACCGGTGGCGGCATGGGTGACGTCATAGCCTTCGTCACGCAGGTGCATGCGCAGCAGGGTGGCAATGTGGACATCGTCTTCGACGATCAGGACACGCTTGGCGCTGCTCATCGGTACGGGGCGATCGGCAAGGGACATGGCCGCATTGTCGACCGATCCGCACCTGAATGTGTCACGGAAAATTTAACCCTGCGTGAGGATTCGTTGACCGGGCCGGGCGCAGCATGGCCGCATCGTATCCCTCCCTGGAGATCGGCCATGCGTTACACCCGTCGCAATGTGCTCGGCATGGGCGGCATGGCCGCTGCCGCCGGCCTGTTCGGCCTGTCCGCCTGCAGTGGCCCCGCACCTGCCGCGCCTGCCGCACCGGTGCGCCAGTTCGAGGTGATGCGCACCGATGCGCAATGGCGGGCGCAGCTCACCCCGGCGCAGTACGCAGTGCTGCGCCGGCAAAGCACGGAACGTCCGTTCAGCAGCCCGCTGAACAAGGAGCACCGGCGCGGCACCTTCACCTGTGCCGGCTGCGCGCTGCCGTTGTTCTCCTCGTCCACCAAGTTCGACAGCGGCACCGGTTGGCCGAGCTTCTGGGCGCCGCTGCACGACGCCGTCGGCGAGGATCGCGACACCACCTTCGGCATGGTGCGCGTGGAAGCGCATTGCCGGCGCTGCGGCGGCCACCTCGGCCACGTCTTCGATGACGGCCCGCGTCCCACCGGCCTGCGCTACTGCATGAACGGTGTCGCGATGCAGTTCGTGCCGCGCGGCGCCGACGACAGCACCTGACCCCCGGCCCCTGCCCGGCCTTCCCCCCTTCCTGAAAGGACTTTCCGATGCTCCTGCTTGTGCTGGCCTACCTGGGTGGCGTGCTGACCATCCTCAGCCCCTGCATCCTGCCCGTGCTGCCCTTCGTGTTCGCGCGTTCGGACCGGCCGTTCCTGCGCAGTGGTCTGCCGCTGCTGGTTGGCATGGCGCTGATGTTCGCGGTGGTCGCCAGCCTGGCGGCGGTCGGCAGCCAGTGGGTGGCCCAGGCCAACCAGGTGGGCCGCTGGATCGCGCTGGTGGTGATGGCGGTGTTTGCCGTAGCGCTGCTGTGGCCGACCCTGGCCAACCGGCTGCTGTCGCCGTTCCAGCGCCTGGGTGCGCGACTGAGTGCGTCGGCCGACGCGGCCAGCGATGCCGGACGCGGCGGGGTGGGTACCTCGCTGCTGATCGGCGTGGCCACCGGCCTGCTGTGGGCACCGTGCGCCGGCCCGATCCTGGGCCTAATCCTGACCGGCGCGGCGTTGCAGGGCGCCAGCGTGGGCACCAGCACGCTTCTGCTGGCCTATGCCCTGGGCGCGGCCACCTCGCTGGCGCTGGCGATCTGGATCGGCGGGCGCGTATTCGCCGCCCTCAAGCAGCGTCTCGGCGTAGGGGAATGGGTGCGGCGCGGACTGGGCATTGCCGCGCTGCTGGCGGTGGTGGCCATCGCGATGGGCTGGGATACCGGCGTGCTGACGCGCCTGTCCACGGTCAGTACCGCGCGGCTTGAGCAGGGCCTGCTGGATGCGCTGCCGGCGCAGTCGCCGCCGGCAGGCGGAGCGATGATGATGCGGGCCGCCGATCGCGCGGTCGATGGCGACTTGCCGGTTGAAGGCACACTGCCCTCGCTCGCCGGCGCCACCGGCTGGCTGAACAGTCCACCGCTGGATGGGCCGTCGCTGCGCGGCAAGGTCGTGCTGGTCGATTTCTGGACCTATTCCTGCATCAACTGCCTGCGTGCCCTGCCCTATGTGCGCGAATGGGCCGAGCGCTACCGCAACCACGGGCTGGTGGTCATCGGCGTGCACGCGCCGGAATTTGCCTTCGAGCGCAACCTCGGCAACGTGCAGCGCGCGGTCAGGGATCTGCAGGTCACCTATCCGGTGGCGATCGACAACGACTTCGCGATCTGGCGTGGCTTCAACAACCGCTACTGGCCGGCGCACTACTTCATCGATGCCCAAGGCCGCATCCGCGCGCACCACTTCGGCGAAGGCAACTATGCGCAGTCCGAGCAGATCATCCGCCAACTGCTGCGCGAGGCCGGCAACACGCTGCCCGGCGAACCGGCACAGGCCATGACGGCCACGGCACGCGAGGGCGTGGAGCGCCAGGCCGACATGCGCAACCTCAAATCGCCCGAGACCTACCTGGGCCATGCGCGCGCCGAGCATTTCGCCTCACCGGATGGCCAGCAACCCGACCGCCAGGCCGCCTACGCACTGCCCGCCTCGCTGGCGCTCAACGAGTGGGCGCTGGGCGGGCGCTGGACGATCGGCGATGAGGACGCGCAGTTGGCGCAGGCCGGCGGCCGCATCGCGTTCCGCTTCCACGCGCGCGACCTGCACCTGGTGCTGGCCCCCGCGCAGGACGGCAAGCCGGTGCGCTACCGCGTGCGCCTGGATGGACAGCCGCCGGGCGCGGCCGCCGGCGGCGACGTATCCGCCGATGGCAGCGGCCAGGTCGGCGAGCACCGCCTGTACCAGTTGATCCGCCAATCCGGCGATGTGCGTGAACGCACCTTCGAGATCGAGTTCCTCGATCCGGGTGTCCATGCCTACGCCTTCACCTTCGGTTGAGCCGGGAGGCCTTCGATGAAGCTCACTATCGACAAACTGGTGGCCGGCGGGATTGCCGGTGTCATTGCGGCATTGACCGTGACCGCCGTGGTCAGCCTGGATCGTCCCGCCCATGCGGCGGCCGCGATGGTCAGCGCCCCGGCGCCCAGCGGGCCGGCCAACGTTGCGCAGCCGGGCAGCCGGCGTGCGCAGGTGGTGTTCGCCGGGGGCTGTTTCTGGGGCGTGCAGGGGGTGTTCCAGCACATCAAGGGCGTCAACAACGCAGTGTCCGGCTACATCGGCGGCAACGCCGGCACAGCCAGCTACACGCGCGTGGGCAGCGGCACCACCGGCCATGCCGAGGCGGTGCAGGTCACCTACGATCCGAGCCAGGTGAGCTACGCACAGCTGATGCAGGTGTTCTTCTCGGTGGTGCACGATCCCACCCAGCTCAACCGGCAGGGCCCCGACCAGGGCACCCAGTACCGCTCGGCGATCTACATCGACGACCCGGCACAGCGCGATGCCACCCGCGCCTACATCGCCCAGCTGGAACAAGCCAAGGTGTGGGCCGCGCCGGTGGTCACCCAGGTCGATGGCGGCAAGCGCTTCTTCGCGGCCGAGGACTACCACCAGAACTACCTCACCCTGCACCCGGAATCGCTGTACATCCGCATCAACGACCTGCCCAAGGTCGAGGCGCTGAAGCGCCAGTACCCGGCGCTGTACCGCGACACCCCGCGCCTGGTATCGACGCTGTCGGCGCGCTGAGGGAACGGGAAAAAAGCGCACGGCGAAACACGGCACCGCCGTGCGCGAGGGAAGTACGGGATGCGCGGCGGGTGACGTCCGCCGGGCTGGCCAGGCCATGCTAGGCTGCGCGGACCAGCGGATACAGCGCCAGAGTCGCTGCATCCGGATGGATACAGATTTCCGTGGATGAGCCCGCATGGCAGCCAACCTTTACCAGTCCCTGGCCGATGAAATGGCCGATGCGATCCACAGCGGCCGGTTGCCGGCCGGTGCACGCCTGCCCTCGCTGCGCGGCCTGGCCGCGCAGCGCAGGCTGAGCCTGAACACCGTGATCGCCGCCTACCGTCAACTGGAAGACGCCGGGCTGGTGATGCCGCGGCCCAAGGCCGGCTTCGTGGTCAGCCCGCGCCTGCCCGAGCCCACCCGTTCGCTGCGCCAGGCGCCGTCACTGGCGACCGCCCCGGCGCAGCAGGTGATGATGGCCCGCGTACTGGCCGCCCAGCAGCAGCCGGGCGTCGTCGACCTGGCCTTTGCCGGCCCGCGCGGCAAACGCTTCTATCCCGGTGCGAAGCTGGCGCGCAGCACCGCGCAGGTGCTGCGGCGTTCGGCGGGCATGGTCGAAACCTATGCGCGCCCGAATGCGGCCACGCGGCTGCTGGAGCAGATCGTGCGGCGTGGTCCACGCCTGGGCCTGCACACCAGCGTGGAGCGGCTGGTGCTGACCCACGGCGCGATGGAGGCGCTGCAGCTGGCATTGCGCGCGGTGACGCGCCCCGGCGATGCGGTCGGTATCGAAGCCCCCTCGTACTTCAATCTGTACCCGTTGCTGGGCAGCCTGGGACTGAAGGCGATCGAACTGCCCACCGATCCGCGCCACGGCCTGGACGTGGACGCGGTGGAGGCACAGCTGCAGCACCGCGCGCTGGCCGCGATCGTGGCGATGCCGAGCGTGCACAACCCGCTGGGCTGCACCATGCCGGTCGCTGCCAAGCAGCGGCTGGCCGCGCTGGTCAATCAGTTCCGCATCCCGCTGATCGAGGATGCGGTGTACGCCGAGCTGCAGTACCAGGAACCGCTCGCGCCGCTGCTCAAATCCTTCGATGACGAAGGCTGGGTGATGGTGTGCAGCAGTTTCTCCAAGACGCTGGCACCGGATTACCGGATCGGCTGGCTGGACGGCGGTCGCTTCGCCGCGGACATCCAACTGCTCAAGTTCCAGTCCACCGGCGCCGAATCGCGCCTGCTCGGCGAGGCCGTGGCCGCGTTCCTGGAAGCGGGCAGTTACGAACACCACCTGCGGGGACTGCGGCGGCTGTACAGCGAGCAGGTCGGCCGCGTGCGCAGCCTGATCGCGCAGCATTTCCCCCCCGGCACCCGCGCCACCCAGCCAACCGGCGGTTTTCTGCTGTGGGTGGAGCTGCCCGTCGACATCGAGGCCGGGACGCTGTTCGACCTGGCGCTGGCCGAGGGCGTGGTGTTCATGCCGGGCCAGGTGTATTCACGTGGTGCGCGCTACCGCCACTGCCTGCGCCTGTCGTGCTGCCAGGAGCTGGATGAGCGCTACGTCGGTGCGATCGCTACGCTCGGCCGCATCGCCCACACCCTGCAGGCGGCCGCGCGCGGCTAGCTAGATGGCCAACCGCGCGGCCAACGTGGCCGGGTCGGCCCCGGGCGCGTACGGCAGGCGCCCCCAGCACGGCATCGGCAGGCGCGCACGCAGCAGGGCCATGTTCTCGTCGCGACGCGCCATTGACGGGTCCACTTCGTTGGCGATCCAGCCGATGCAGGTGGCCCCGCTGGACTGGATCGCCGCAGCGGTCAGGCGCGCGTGGTTGAGGCAGCCCAGCCGCAGTCCAACGACCATCACCACCGGCAGCTGCAGGGCCTGCACCAGGTCGGCCTGGTCGAGCGTGCCCGACAGCGGTGCCAGCCAGCCCCCCACCCCTTCCACCACCACGGTGTCGGCGCTGGCACGCAGGCGGGCGAACGCCGTCTCGATCGGGCCCAGCGACAGCGTCACGCCGGCCTCGGCGGCGGCGATCTCCGGCGCCAGGGGCTGCTCCAGCGCGAACGGGTTCAGATCGTCATAGGACGGCATCGGGTCGCTGGCCGCCATCAGCGCGGTCGCATCCTCGTTGCGCAGGCCCTCGGCGGTGCGGATGCAGCCGCTGGCCACCGGCTTCATGCCCACGGCCTGCCGGCCACGCTGGCGCAGCGCGTGCAGCAGCACGCAGCTGCTGAAGGTCTTGCCGATCCCGGTATCGGTACCGGTCACGTACAGGGCAGCGGGCAACGACACGGGCAGGGACATGGACGTCTCCGGGAGGAAAGCGCCCATTATCGGCCTGCCGCCGTCCGCCGCGACGGCGCATCGCTGCGTTGCACTGCGCCCGGCGCAGGCGACGGCCCTGCTTGCTAGACTGCGGGCATGTTCGACACTTCCACGCTCACCGGCAGCAAGCCGGAACAGTACGGTCAGCTGCTGGCCCAGGCACGCGCCCTGGTGCACGGCGAGCGCGACCGGATCGCCAACGCGGCCAACCTGTCGGCGCTGGTCTACCACGCGCTCCCCCACCTGAACTGGGTCGGGTTCTATTTCTACGACGGCACCGAGCTGGTGGTCGGGCCATTCCAGGGCCTGCCGGCCTGCGTGCGCATCCCGCTGGACAAGGGCGTGTGCGGCGCGGCCGCCTCGCAGCGACGCACCCAGCGGATCGAGGACGTGGATGCCTTCCCCGGCCACATCGCGTGCGATTCGGCCTCGCGCTCGGAACTGGTGGTGCCGCTGGTCAAGGGCGACACGCTGATCGGCGTGTTCGACCTGGACAGCCCGTCGCTGGCCCGCTTCGACGCCGAGGACCAGGCCGGTCTGGAAGCGATCGCCGCGGTGTTCGTCGAGGCGCTGGGATGAGTGCCAAACTGCGCAACATCGGCCCCAAAAGCGCAGCCTGGCTGCGTCAGGTCGGGCTGCGCACCCCGGAGGATCTGATCGCCGCCGGTGCGGTGGGCGCGTTCGTGAAGGTCAAGCGCGCCGGCTTCAAGCCCAGCCTCAACCTGCTGTACTCGCTGGAAGGCGCGCTGCAGGACTGCCATTGGCAGGAACTGCCGGAGGCGCGGCGGATTGAACTGGTTGCCGCCTACGACGCGATCATCGCCGACAACCCGTTGAAGAAGGCGCCACCAGCGTCCGGGCCGGTCTACGACCGCACGCCCGAGCCGCAGGATGACGAGGACGACCGCTAGGGTTGCTGCAGTTCCAGCAGCTCGCCCCACAGGCGATCCTCGTCGCGCTCCACGCGCAGCTGCAGCCGCGTGCCGTGATCGATGCGCAATGCCCAGCACATCGCCAGTGGCAGGCCACACACCTGCGACAGCACCATCCGCAACGGCCCGCCGTGGCTGACGACAACGGTGGGAACCGGCTCCGGATCATCCAGCAGGCGGTGCAGGCCACGCGCGATGCGGCGCTCGAAGTGTCCCCAGCTTTCGCCATGCGGCGGTGGATTGGCGTGCGGGTCCAGGTGGAAGGCCGACACGGCCTCCATCGGCAAGGCGTCCAGTGCCGCCCCGTCCCAGTCGCCGAAGTCGAGTTCTTCCCACTCCTCGTGCGCCTCCACGTGCAGCCCGCGCGGCACGGCCAGTGCGTCGGCGGTGCCCATTGCACGCGTGCGTGGTGAGCTCAGCACGCGCTGCCAGGACAGCGACGCGTAGCGCTCGCACAGGGCCACGGTGCTGTCCGCGTCCAGCGGCGGATCGGTGCGGCCATCCAGGTGGTTGTCGCGGCCGGTGCTGGCGTGGCGGATCAGGTCGAGGATCACGCCATGCCCCCTGTACCCGGCGCTGCGGTGGGCCGGCGGTACGCACGGGCGTCCGCACATGGGTGCTGCAACCACAGTGGGGTCATGAGGATCACATCGAAAAGACGAGGCGCATTCTAACCGCTGCGTCCCATCGGCCCGGGCCGATGGCTTAGACTTCGCCCACTTTCAGGTGACCTGCGGCGTATGCCGGCAGGTTGAAACGGGAAGCCGGTGACGCGTCAGGCAATGCCTGTCCGCCACTCCGGCACTGCCCCCGCAACGGTAAGCGTGGAGACACCAGGCAGTACGCCACTGTGCTTCGGCATGGGAAGGCGCCTGGTGGGATGGCGCTGCCATCCACCCGCAAGTCCGGAGACCGGCCTGGGAGACGACGGATCGCGACGTGTCGCGACCTTCCCCACCCTTTGCCGCGCGGGCGTGCGCGGCACCCGGAGTCCACGATGAAGCTGCAAACCCGAATTCTCTCCCTGGCCGTGCTGTCGACATTGCCGCTGATGGCGGCCGCCCAGGATGAGGCAACCGCACTGGACCAGGTCCTGGTCACCGCCACGCGCACGCCGATCGCCCTGCAGAACAGCATCTCGCCTGCGCAGGTGATCGACCGCGCGGAGATCGAGCGCAGCCAGGCGCCGTCGCTGCAGGACCTGCTGCGCGGCCGTGCCGGCATCAACCTCAACAACAGCGGCGGCCTGGGCAAGCAGAGCTCGCTGTTCCTCCGCGGCACCAACTCGGCCCACACCCTGGTGCTGGTGGACGGCGTGCGCATCAACACCGGCGATCTCGGCCTGGCCATGCTCCAGGACCTGCCATTGGCGCAGATCGAACGCGTGGAAATCGTGCGCGGCCCGCAGTCCAGCCTGTACGGCGCTGATGCGATCGGTGGCGTGATCCAGATATTCACCCGCCGCAACGCCGGCCAGTTCGCCCCGCACCTGCAGCTGGGCGCCGGCAGCAACGGCCTGCGCGAGGCCAGTGGCGGCTTCGGTGGCAGCGGCGAGCGCGGCTGGTTCGGCACCGACATCGCCTACCAGCACACCGACGGCATCAATGCCTGCCGCGGCAACCCGATCACGTTCGCCGGCTGCGGCGCCGACGAGCCCGACCGCGACGGCTACCGCAATCTGTCGATGAGCCTGCGTGGCGGCTACGCGCTGGGCGATGCCTGGCACGTGGAAGGCACCGCGCTGCGCGCCGAAGGCGAGAACCACTACGACGGTTACTACAACTATTCGGAAACGCTGCAGCAGGTGCTGGGCGGCAAGGTGCGCTACACCCCGGGCGCGCACTTCAACCTGACCGTCAGTGCCGGCCGGGCTGACAACGAGTCGCAGAACTACAACGGCAGCACCTGGCTGGGCGCGGCGCAGACCCACCGCGACACCGCGTCGGTACAGGCTGACATCGGCGTGGCCGAAGGCCAGCTGCTCAGCGCAGGCGTGGACTGGAGCCAGGACAACCTGGACGGCAGCAGCGCCGGCTACGGTGTCGACAGCCGCGACAACACCGGCGTGTTCGTGCAGTACCAGGGCCGCTTCGGCGCGCACCACCTGCAGGCCAACGTGCGCAACGACGACAACGAGCAGTTCGGCAACCACACCACCGGCAGCCTCGGCTGGGGCATGGAACTGGATGGCGGCTTCCGCCTCAACGCCAGTTACGGCACCGCGTTCAAGGCACCGACTTTCAGCGACCTGTACGACCCGTGGAGCGGCGTGCCGACGCTGGACCCGGAAACCTCCCGGAGCGCCAACCTCGGCATTGCCCAGCAGGGCGATGGCTGGCGATGGGGCCTGGATGTGTATGAGACCCGCATTGACGACCTGATCACCTACGACGCCACCACCTTCATGATGTCGCAGGTGGAGAAGGCGCGCATCCGCGGCGCCGAGTTGACCGGTGCCATCACCGTGGCCGGCGTCGATATCAGCGCCCAGCTCAGCCACACCGATCCGCGCAACCGCACCGACGGCAGCGCGCAGTTCGACAACTGGCTGGCGCGCCGCGCGCAGAACACCGCGCGCCTGGACATCGACCGCCGCTTCGGCGACTTCCGCGCCGGCATTACCGCCAATGGGGCGGGCAAGCGCTATGACGATGCCGCCAACACCGTGCGCCTGGGCGGCTATGGCACCGTCGACCTGCGTCTGGAGTACGCGATCAGCCGCGACTGGTCGGTGCTTGGCCGGGTGAGCAATCTGTTCGACCGCGACTACGAAACGGTGGCCTGGTACAACCAGCCCGGCCGCGAGTACCGCCTGAGCGTGCGCTACCAGCCGAACTGAGGCACCGGGATGGCGGCATCGCCGCCGTCCCGCACGCAGGGGTGCAGACAGGCATCCGGTGGGTGCCGACCGTGGGTCGGCGCCTCCCTCACCCGCGCGCGGACACCCCCGGCAGATCGCGCAGATCATCCACCACCGCTACCGCCTCGACCGTCTCCAGGTCCAGCCCGCGCGGATAGCCGTAACGCACCAGCGCCACCGGCATGCCCGCATCCACGGCAGCACGGTAATCGGTGATCGAATCGCCCACCATCAGCGCCGCCTGCGGTGCCAGCCCGAAGTGGGCGGCGATATGCCGCAACGGCACGCCGCTGGGCTTGCGCTCGGCCAGCGAATCACCGCCGAGCACCAGCGCGAACAGATCCTGCAGGCCGAAATGCCGCAGCAGAGGCGCCACCAACGCTGACGGCTTGTTGGTGCAGATCGCCAGCGTCACGTTGCGCTCGCGCAGCGCCTGCAGCGCCGCTTCAACACCCTCGAACAGACGCGGGCTGCGCAGCAGGCAGGCCTCGTAGTGGCGCATGAAGCCGGGCATGACCGCGTCCAGATCGGCATCACTGCCCGCCGCGGTGAACGCCTGCTCCACCAGCCGGCGCACGCCGTCGCCGATCCAGGTGAGCACCGTGGCCTCGGGAACCCGCGGCAACTGCCAGTCTTCGAGCGTGCGGTTCAGCGCTTCGGCGATATCGGCCGCGCTGTCGACCAGCGTGCCATCCAGATCGAACACCACCAACGGATACGGACAGGACAAGGCGTGGCTCACTTCAACGACGTGGGAACGCCATTGTACGCGGCGCCCTGCGCTCAGATCCGCGACAGAAACGCCGGGCTGGAGAAGCGCTCCACGAGGAAATCCAGGAAGCTGCGCATGATCGTGGGCAACTGCCGCCGCGACGCATACACCGCGTGGATGCCCAGGCCCTCCACCTCGTAGTCCGGCAGTACCTCGATCAGTTCGCCGCTGCGCAGCAGCGGGCCGATCTGGTAGGTGGGCAGCATCGCGATGCCGGCGCCGGCGCGCACCGCTTCCAGCAGCAGCGACGCCTCGTTGGCGCTGATGTTGCCACCCACGGCCACGGCAATCGCACGGCCGTCGCGCTTCAGGTGCCACACGCTCTTGCCGACGTAGTGGTGGGTAAGACAGTTGTGCGAGGCCAGCGCGTCGGCAGTCGTCGGCGCGCCGCGTTCGGCCAGGTACGACGGTGCCGCGCACAGCACCGAGCGGCACGGCGCCAGGCGCCGCGCGATCAGCGCCGGATCGATCGCGCGCGAGATGCGCACGGCGATATCCACGCGTTCCTCGACCAGGTTCACCACGCGGTCCACCAGCAGCAGTTCGACCCGCGTCAACGGATGCCGCTTCACGAAGTCCGCCACCGCCGCTGCCAGGTGGATCTGCCCGAACGAGACACTGGCCGTGACCCGGATCAGGCCATGCGGTTCTGGATTGTCGTTGGCCAGTTCGCCGTGCAGTTCCTCGCCGATCGCGAGCATCTGCCGGAAGCGCAGCAACGCGGCTTCGCCCGGCGCGGTGAGGCTGATCCGGCGCGTGGTCCGATGCAGCAGGCGGGCGCCCAGCCAGCGCTCCACCTCGGCCAGGTAGCGGGTGACCATCGCCCGCGACATCTCCAGCGCCTCGGCGGCGGCGGTCAGGCTGCCGCGCTCGACCACCTCGACGAACACGTTCATGGCGGTCATGCGGTCCATTTGATCGTTCTACGCAACAAATTAGGCCGTTATACGCGGTTTTTCGGACGATTTCAGGCGCATATGCTGGCCTTCCTCCCGCAACGGATCTCGCCCCATGAAAATCGCGCTTGTTGGTGCCACCGGCAACATCGGCCGTGAAATCGCCCGCCAGGCCCTCGCCCGCGGTCACCAGGTCACGGCCATCGTGCGCCGCGACACCGCGCTGCCTGCCGAACTGGACGGCGCCACGCTGGCCGTCGCCGCGCTGGACGACACCAATGCCCTGGCCGCCGTGATCGCCGGCCATGACGTACTCGCCAGCGCCTACGGCCCGCGCCCGGGTGACGCCCCGGCCGACGTGGCCGCCGTGGCTACCCACCTCACCGGGGCCGCGCGCCAGGCCGGCGTGCGCCGGGTGGTGGTGGTCGGCGGTGCCGGCAGTCTGGAGGTCGCGCCAGGCGTGCAGCTGGTGGACACCCCCACCTTCCCCGACGCCTACAAGCCGATCGCGCTGGCGCACCGAGAGGCCTTCAAGGTCTACCAGGGCATCGATGATCTGGATTGGACCTTCTACTCTCCCGCCGCCGAGATCGGCCCGGGCCCGCAGCAGGGCGGCTTCCGTACCCAGGCCAAGGCCTTCCTGGCCAGTGCCGACGGCCACAGCCGGATCAGCTACGCCGACTACGCCGACGCGTTCGTCAACGAAATCGAGACGCCGCGGTACCTGCGCCAGATCGCCACCGTCGCGTACTGACGAACGGCCCGACCCGCCCCGGCTCCACCAGGCCCCGGCATGCCGCCGGGGCCCTGTCGCACAGGACCCCACACCATGCCCCCTCTTTCGCGCGCCCCGCTGCTGCTGGCGCTGGCCGTCGGCGCCGCACTCGGCGTGGCTGCACCTGCGGCCAGCCATGCAGCCCCTGCCACCACGCAACGCGCCCCGCTGCAGGTGCAGCCTTACCATCCGGGCGCGAAGGCGCTGTTCCAGGTGTCCTCCAGCCTGGTCACCGGCGAGCACGACGCGATCCTCATCGACGCCCAGTTCGCGGCGTCCGATGCGGCACACCTGGTGCAGCGTGTCCGCGCCAGCGGCAAGCGCCTGACCACCCTCTACATCAGCCACGGCGACCCCGACTACTACTTCGGCCTGGCCACCCTGCAGGACGCCTTCCCCGACGCCCGGATCGTTGCCACCGCGCAGACGGTGGCCCACATCCAGGCGACGCAGGCCGGCAAGCTCGCCTACTGGGGGCCGAAGATGGGTGCCGACGCGCCTGCGCGCATCGTGGTGCCGCAGGTCCTCGACGGCGACACCCTCACACTGGACGGGCAGACGCTGCAGATCATCGGGCTGGACGGCCCCACCCCGGACCGGACCGTGGTGTGGATTCCCGCGCTGCGGACCGTGCTCGGCGGCATTCCCGTGGTCAGTGGCGAGCATGTCTGGATGGCCGATACGCAGAGTGCGCAGTCGCACGCGGACTGGCTGGCGACCCTGGCGAAGATCAAGGCACTCAAACCGGTACGCGTCATTCCCGGGCACTACGCCACGGGCGCGGCGCTGGATGTCGGCGCGCTGGACTTCACCGCAGCCTATATCCGTGCCTTCGATGCGGAAGCCGCGCGCAGTGCCGACGCCGATGCCCTGGTCGCGGCGATGAAAACGCGCTACCCGCGCCTGCAGGGAGTGGATTCACTGGCGTTGAGTGCCAAGGTCGCCAAAGGCGAGATGCGCTGGCCGTAAGCGGCGGTCACGCCTCGTCGAGGTGATCGAACAGGCCGGGCTGGCGCACCGGTTCGCGCTCGCGGAACCCCCCCAGCCCGACGCCAACGAGGCGATAGCGCGTGTCATCCGGCAGGTCGACGCGCGCGCGCAGCGCCAGCGCGATATCGCGCAGTTCTTCCAGCGTGTCCGGCGGCGACTCCGGCGTGAAGCTGCGGGTGATGATGCGGAACTGCGCGGTCTTCAGCTTCAGCACCACCGTATGCCCGACCCGCTCGGTTCTGCGCGTTGCCTGCCAGGTCTTCGTGGCCAGCTCGACGATGGCCGCGTCCAGCGCATCCAGCGGCAGGTCCTCGGCGAAGGTGTCCTCCGAGGAGATCGACTGCACCGGCTGGTCCGGTTCCACCGGGCGCTCGTCGATGCCGCGTGCGCGCCGGTACAGGCTGGCGCCGAAGCTGCCGAAACGCGTTTCCAGCACCTCCAGCGGCAACGCGCGCAGATCGCCCACGGTGACGATGCCCAGTTCGGCCAGCTTGCCTTCCATCACCTTGCCCACGCCGGGTACCCGCTTGACCGGCAACGGCGTAAGGAACTGTTCGACTCGATGCGGCGGCACCACGAACTGGCCATCCGGCTTGCGCCAGTCCGAGGCGATCTTGGCCAGGAACTTGTTCGGCGCGATCCCGGCCGACGCGGTCAACTGCGTTTCCTCGCGGATCTGCGCCCGCACGATCGCCGCGATCTCGGTCGCCACCGTCATGCCGCCTTTGTGCACGGTCACGTCCAGGTAGGCCTCGTCCAGCGACAGCGGTTCGACCAGGTCGGTATGCCGCAGGAAAATCTCACGCACCTGGCGCGACACAGCCTTGTAACGGGCGAAGTCGGGCGGCACGAACACCGCGTCCGGACACAGCCGCTCGGCACGCAGCGCCGGCATCGCCGAGCGGATGCCGAACACCCGCGCCTCGTACGACGCCGCGCACACCACCGAGCGCGCGCCTTTCCACGCCACCACCACCGGCCGGCCACGCAGCGCGGGGTCGTCGCGCTGCTCCACCGACGCGTAGAACGCGTCCATGTCGACGTGGATGATCTTGCGAAGGGCGGGCACGGCGTGACGGACTCGGGTCAGATGAACAAGATTACAGCCACACGCTTGAGTATGGTCTTTTCATAACAACAACATGCGTTTTTGAACCTGAAAACACTACGCTGGCGTACGGTTAAAACGTTTGATTGAAACGATTTTCCTCTGCACTCTTGAACACTTGTCTTTTATCAAGAGCAGCCGAGCGGCGCTCGGATGTACCCGATGACAACTTCAGGATTGCGCTTTTCATGACTCGTCTCAACGCGTTCTCGCGCGAACAGCTGCTGGCCAGCGCCCGCGGCGAACTGTTCGGCCCGGGCAGCGGTCGCCTGCCCAACGATCCGATGCTGATGTTCGATCGCATCACCGATATCCGCGAGGACGGCGGCCCACACGGCAAGGGACTGGTACGCGCGGAACTGGATATCCGCCCGGACCTGTGGTTCTTCGGGTGCCACTTCATCGGCGACCCGGTGATGCCCGGTTGCCTGGGCCTGGATGCGATGTGGCAGCTCACCGGCTTCTACCTGACCTGGCTGGGCGCTCCCGGCCGCGGCCGTGCATTGGGCTGCGGCGAGGTGAAGTTCACCGGCCAGGTGCTGCCCGAGGCCAAGCAGGTCAGCTATGAAATCGACATCACCCGCGTCATCAACCGCAAGCTGGTGATGGCGCAGGCCGACGCCCGCATGCTGGTGGACGGCCGCGAAATCTACACCGCCAAGGACCTGCGTGTGGGTCTGTTCACTTCCACTGAGAACTTCTGATGCGTCGCGTCGTCATTACCGGAATGGGCATCACTTCGTGCCTGGGCAACGATCTGGACACCGTGTCCACCGCGCTGCGTGAAGGCCGCGCCGGCATCCGCACTCTGCCCGACCACGCTGACGCCGGCCTGCGCAGCCACGTGGGCGGCAACATCGAACTGGACCTGGACGCGCAGATCGACCGCAAGCTCAAGCGCTTCATGAGCGACGCGTCGGCGTATGCGTACATCGCCATGCGCGATGCGATCGCCGATGCCGGCCTGGAGGCCGACCAGGTCGCCAACCCGCGCACCGGCCTGATCGCCGGTTCCGGCGGCGGCTCCAGCCAGTGGCAGGTCGAATCGGCCGACATCCTGCGCGCGCGCGGCGTGCGCAAGGTCGGCCCGTACATGGTGCCGCGCACGATGTGCTCCACGGTGTCGGCATGCCTGTCCACCGCGTTCCAGATCAAGGGCCTGAGCTATTCGCTGTCGGCCGCCTGCGCGACGTCGGCACATTGCATCGGCGCCGCCGCGGACCTGATCCGGCACGGCGCGCAGGACGTGATGTTCGCCGGTGGCGGCGAAGACCTGCACTGGTCGATGAGCGTGATGTTCGATGCGATGGGCGCACTGTCCACCCGCTTCAACGAAACCCCGGCCAGTGCCTCGCGCCCGTACGACAAGGACCGCGACGGCTTCGTCATCGCCGGTGGTGGCGGCATGCTGGTGCTGGAGGATTACGACCATGCCGTTGCGCGTGGCGCACGCATCTATGCCGAGCTGGTCGGCTATGGCGTCACCTCCGATGGCGCCGACATGGTGGCACCGTCGGGTGAGGGCGCGGTGCGCTGCATGAACATGGCAATGGCCAATCTGTCCGCCCCGATCGACTACCTCAACACGCACGGCACCTCGACCCCGCTGGGCGATGTCACCGAGCTGAAGGCGGTGCGCGAGGTGTTCGGCGAAAACGTGCCGCCGCTGTCGTCGACCAAGGCGCTGTCGGGCCATTCGCTGGGCGCCGCCAGCGTGCACGAAGCGATCTACTGCCTGCTGATGATGCGCGACGGCTTCATCGCCGGCTCGGCCAACATCGGCGAGCTGGACCCGCTGGTGGAAGGTTTCCCGATCGTGCGCGAAAGCCACAATGCACAGTTGAACACGGTGATGTCCAACAGCTTCGGCTTCGGCGGCACCAACGCTGCGCTGGTGTTCGGCCGGGTGTGAATCCAGGCGGACCACGCGCGAAGGAAAGCCCGGCCAAGCGCCGGGCTTTTTTCTGCGCGGCCAGGTGGGGGCCATCCGCGTGCACCGGTCGAGCCGACCGTTGGTCGGCTGGTCGCGCGGCGCAGCGCAGCCGACTGGACGTCGGCTCTACCTGGTGGGCAGCAAAGGCAGCAGGAGCGTGCGGGCGTCGAGCAGCGAGTCGACGATGCGGTGACCCAGGGCGCGGAGCGCGTCGTCAGGGCGCACCAGGTCCGGGACCTGGATGGCCGTCATGCCGGCGCCTACCGCGGCGCGGATGCCGGCCGGCGAATCTTCCAGGGCCAGGCAGCGCGCGGGTGCCTTGCCCAGCTTCTGCGCGGCCAGCAGGTAGATGTCCGGCGCCGGTTTGGGATGGGCCACGTCGCTGCTGGTGACCACCACCTCGAAGAACGGCAGCAGCCCCGCCGCGTGCAGCTTGCGCGACGCACGCGGCTGCCGCGTGGAGGTGGCGACCGCGCGCGGAATGTCATGCGCCTGCAGCAACTGAAGGATGTCCACGATGCCCGGCCGCAGCGGCAGGCCCGCCTGGGTACGCGCCTCGTACAGAGCGTGGCAGCGCGCGAACAGCGCGGCGACCTGCCCGGCAGGGATGTGCTCCAGCAGCAGGCGCTCGCAGTCACGGTCACCCAGGCCGACCATCCCCAGCCAGAAGTCCTCCGCGAACGGCAGCTGCAGCTCCCGCGCCGCCGCCGACCAGCAGGCGATCGACACGCGTTCGCTGTCGATCATCAGGCCATCCATATCGAAGATGACGGCGTCGGGCAGGAACGGCAGCGCGGCAATGGCGGTCATGGGACGTCGAACAGGGTGTCCAGGTCGGTGGCATCGAGCATGCGCCACTGGCCTTCGGCCAGGTCGCCCAGCGACAACCCGCCGATGCGACTGCGGTGCAGCGCTTCTACATGGTTGCCGACGGCGGCGAACATGCGACGCACCTGATGGTAACGACCTTCATGCAGCACCAGCTGCGCCTGGCGCGGTGACCGCACGTCCAGTTCAGCGGGCAGCAAGGGCTTGTCGTCCGATTCCAGCAGCAGCGTGCCGCTGGCGAACCGGCTCACTTCATCGCCCCGCAGGTCCTCGGCAAGGGTCACCTCGTAGGCCTTGTCCAGGCGCGACTTCGGCGAGACGATCCGGTGCAGCAGCGCGCCATCGTCGGTCATCAGCAGCATCCCGCTGGTATCGCGGTCCAGCCGGCCCACCGAGGACAGCACCGGCGACCGCTCGCGGAAGCGCGGCGGCAGCAGGTCGTAGATCAACCGGCCGGTGTCCTTGGTGGAGCAGGTGTAACCGCGCGGCTTGTGCAACAGTACGGTCAGCCCCTGCGGCGGGTCCAGCGGCTCGCCTTCAACACGGATCGCCTCATGCGCAACCACGTCGTCGGCGTACAGCACCTCGCCGTCAGCGTCGGTGATCAGCCCGGCACGGAACATCCCCTGCACCTGCTTGCGGCTGCCATAGCCGAGGTTCGCCAACAGCTTGACCAGCTTCATGCGCGGCCTCCGCGGCCCCACGTCGGCTCGGTGCTGCGCGGGGTCCTGACGGGGGTGGGGCTCCTGCTGGCCTTGGTGGCCTCGATCAGCTTGAAACCGTCGCGCTCGGCCGCCACGCGCACCTGGCCGAAGCTCTCATTGAGGATCTGCTCGTACGGCAGGTGGCGGTTGGCCACCAGCCACATGCGCCCGCCCGGGCGCAGCGCCTCCGCCGCCACGGCGATGAACCGCTGGCCGATGTCGGGGCGGTCGGCACGGGACGGGGTGTGGAACGGCGGATTGGTGACGATGAAGTCGTACCGGCCTTCGATGCCGGCGGTGACATCGTGCCAGTGGTAGTTCAGCGCGGCCGGCTTGCCCAGCGCGGCCAGGTTGGCGCGCGCCAGTGCCAGCGCGCGGCCTTCGGCTTCGTACAGGTCCAGCGCGGTCACGCCCGGGCAGCGGGCCAGCACTTCGGCCGAGAGGTAACCGAAACCGCTGCCCAGATCGGCGCCGACGCCGGCCAGGTCGGCCGGCAGCTGCTCGACCAGCAGCGCCGAGGCCGGATCGATGCGATCCCACGCGAAGATGCCCGGGCGGCTCTGGAAGCGCCCGCCGAGGATGGCGCGCGGTGCGTCAAGGCTGGCCCAGCGCTGTGCCAGCGCCACGTCGTGCTGGCCGTTCAGCGGTGCGGTCCAGTAGGCACGGCAATGGTTCTTGGTGAGTTTTCCGCCCAGACCGGCCAGCGACTGCAGATCGCTTTCGCCGGAGCGCGCGCCTTCGTTGTTGTGCTGGCAGGCCACGACGGTGCCGCCCGGCGCCGCCAGCGCCAGCGCGCGTGCGAACAGGGCGCGTGCCTCCTCGCGCTGGCGCGGCGGCAGCACCAGCACCAGCGCATAGCGGGTGGTGTCATCGATCAGCTGCTGCTCATCGCGCACCTGCCAGCCACTGGCCTCCAGCGCATCGGCGAAGGGGCGGAAGCTCTGCTCGCAGACCAGCTGCGCCGGCTGGGCGTGTTCGCGCAGCGGCCAGCCGTCGCGGGCGCGCAGGAACAGCACCGGGCCGGCGGGCCAGGACAGCGCGCCGTTGGCGAACGGCAGGAACAGGGTTTCCAGGGGGGCGTCGTGCTGGGCAGCCATGCAGGGGGGCACATCGTCAAAAGAGGGGGCCATTCTACCGGTTCGTCCGTACGGCCCGGTTTTGCGTTTATTCAACGTCCCGTTGATGCCACGGCAACACCCGTGCCGTCAGGGTGGAGGCTCCCCTCGAGATGGAGATGACTCATGCGTGCACTGTTTGTCGGCGGCGTGGTGGACAACAGCGAAATGGACCTGGAGGGCAACCACCCGCCGGTGCACTACCCCGAGGACACCGGCGGCGGCCATTCGCGCTACCGGCTGCACCAGGTGGGCAAGACCGCCGATGGCACCGTGGCATATGCGGTGTACGGCGCGCCGGACATGGCCGATGACGAAGTAGGCAGGATCGCCGACGAACGCGCCTATGCGCGCCGTTTCGAGGCCGAAGCCGAGGTCTTCACGCACTGAACGACGCGGTGCCCGGCACTGCGGTGCCGGGCGCAGGCTCACTCGCGCGGCGGCAGCTGGCGTACGGCGGCGATGCTGTCAAGCCATACGAGGTGCTGCTGCACCGGCGCATCCAGGTCATCCAGGCGCAACTGGCCATTGCTGCCTTCGTTCTCCGCGGCGTCGCGGTACTGCTGCACGGTGGGCTGCACCGCCACCGTGCCGAGCAGGCGACGGCCATCGACGAGGGTCAGCTCCACCTGGGTCTGGCCACGCAGCTGCGGCAGCAGCGCCTCCAACGCGGCGATGTCGGCGGGGTCGGTATGCACGGCGGGGGCAAGGCGGGACATGGCGTTCTCCGGACTACGGCAGCCCAGTGTGCCAAGCCGGGCGTATACGGCCCGGCAACGCGGCTAGCGCGCGGCCAGCACCGTCCGTACCGCTGAGACCAGTTGCGCCACCGAATAGGGCTTGGCCACGTGCTCCTGGAAGCCGGAGGCCAATGCCCGCTTGCGGTCGTCGGCACGGGCCAGCGCCGTGACCGCCACGGCGGGCAGCACCTGGGCGTCCACGCCGATGTCCTCGCGCAGGGTCCGCACCAGGCCGTAGCCATCCATGCCGGGCATGCCGATATCGGTCAGCAGCACGTCAATCGCGGTGTGTCCACCCGCATCGAGCAGGACCAAGGCCTCGCCGGCCGAGGCGGCCGCCGTGACCTGGGCCCCCTGCTCTTCGAGCAGTCGCCGCAGGTACTCCAGCACTTCCGGCTGGTCCTCCACGGCCAGCAGGTGCAGGCCCTTGAGCGGGAAGGGCTCGATGATCTGCTCGTTGATCGGGCCACTGAACACCTCGCGCAGCGGGCGCCCGTCGGCCTGCGGCTGGTAACGTGGCAGACGCACGGTGAACGTTGCGCCGTGGCCCTGACCATCGCTGCTGGCCGCCACCGCACCCCCATGCAGTTCCACCAGCTGCTGCACGATCGCCAGGCCCAGGCCCAGGCCGCCATGCCGGCGGGTGGTGGTGCCGTCGGCCTGACGGAAACGGCCGAACAGGTGGCGCAGGAACTCGGGGGCGATGCCGTCGCCGGAATCGGTCACGGTGATCGACCAGTGCCCGGCATCGGCAGCCAAGGTCACCGCGACGGTGCCCTCGGCGGGGGTGAACTTGATTGCGTTGGAGAGCAGGTTCCACAGTATCTGCTGCAGGCGCGTGGCATCGCCCAGCACCAGGCACGGGTCGTCGGGCAGCACCAGGCTGGTGTTCAGCGCCTTGCCCTCGGCTACCAGCTCCTGGGCGCGCATCGCCTCGATCAGCTGCGCGCGCAGGTCCAGCACTTCCACTTCCAGCTGCACCTTGCCCAGCAGCATGCTGCTCAGGTCCAGCATGTCCGAGATCAGGCGCTTCTGTGCCATTGCGCTGTTGGCGATCACGCCCAGCCCTTTGTACATCGGGCTGGTCTCATCGATGCGCTGGAGCAGCAGTTCGCTCCAGCCCAGGATGGTGGTCAGCGGTGTGCGCAGCTCATGCGACAGCGTGGCCAGGAATTCATCTTTGACCCGCGCCATGTTCTCTGCGGCGCTACGCGCGGCGCGTTCGGACTGCAGCAGCTCCTCGCGCGCCATTTCGATTTCACGCCGTTCGGTCACGTCCGGGCTGCTGCCGGCCAGGCCGATGAAACGACCCATGCGCGAGAAGCGCGGGCGCGCGTTCATTTCAAGCCAGCGCCACTGGCCATCGGCGCGCCGCGCGCGTACCAGTGCATGCATCGACCGCTGCGCCTTGAGCGCTTCCTGCAGTTCGTACTCGAACACGGAGGCATCGTCGGGGTGCACCAGGCCGCGCCAGACATCCTCGGGCACACGCTGTTCGTCGCCGCCGAAAAACTCGGTGAAGGCACTGTTGACGAAGCGGGCGTGGCCACGCTCGTCCAGCACCCATACCGGCATCGGCAGGCCATCGGCCAGCGCGCTGAAGCGCGCCTCGCTTTCGGCCAGCTCCACTTCGATCTGCTTGCGTGCGGTCACGTCGAAGAACAGCACCGCCACGTGGTGATCGGCCGGATCGCCCACCCGCACCGCTTCCACCGAATACCAGCGTGACAGCGCGCGGGCCTCCAGCTCGAACTGCAGCGGTGTGCCGGTGCGTGCCACCTGCCCGTACAGCCGGTACCACTCCGGTTCATGCTGCGGCTGCAGCGCCTTCATGCGCTTGCCGACGGCATCAGTGATACCGGTATTGCGCTCGAAGGCGTCGTTGACCTCCAGGAAGCGGTAATCCACCGCATGATCGCCATCAAACAGCACTTGGATGATGCAGAACCCGGCATTCATCCGTTCCAGCACCCCGCGGTGCAGGACGGGGTCAGACGCCGGGATCATGACCGGGGGACGTTCCAGGGTGGTAGGGGGCAGGCTGGACAAAGGCGTCAAGTGGGCAACTGGCGTAACAGAGGGACACAGGATGTTCCAGAGCGCGTATTCGCAGCGTCAAGCGCCAAGGGTGGGATTGACGCCGATGAATTGGCGGCAACGCCGGTGGAGCGGGCGCGGTGGAAGGATTGTCCCTCACCCGGATCAGGATCACACTGCCTTTCGTATTCCCTGTCTCAATGACGCAGGAGGACATGCCATGAAACGTTCGATGATCATCAGCACCGCGCTGGCGTGCGTGCTGGCGATGGGGGCGGCCCAGGCCGCGGGCCCAAGGACCGTGACGGACCCGCAGGCCCCGCGGGCGCTGAGCGGCGATGGCCCGGTGCGCGTGCAGTGGACCGATCCGGCGCAGTTCACCGAGATCCGCAAGAGCACCAATCGGTTTGATGCGGAGCGCGGGAACTGGGTGCAGCAGTTGGGCCAGTACGTGCAGACCGCCGCCGGAAAGCAGTTGCAGCCGGGTCAGACGCTGGATGTGACGCTGACCGACATCAAGCGCGCCGGCGACTATGAGCCGTGGCACGGCCCGCGCGCCAGCGACGTGCGGATCATGCGCGACATCTACCCGCCGCGCATCTCGCTGACATTCACCCTGAAGGATGCGCAGGGTACGGTGGTGTCCCAGGGCGAGCGCACGCTGGTGGATACCGGCTACCTGCACAACATCGGCCTGCAGAGCGATACCGACCCGCTGCGGTACGAGAAGAAGCTGCTGGACGACTGGATCCAGCGTGACGTGCGCGCGCCGGCCACTGCCAGCCGCTGAACGGGCGTGGCACACCGGAAAAAGGCGGCGCCCCTGCGGGTGCCGCCTTTTTTTTACCGGGCCGGCGCTGCGGCTCAGGCGTGCAGAAAACGGCGCGGCACGCGCTTGACCCCACACGGCAGCTGATAGGCGCTCACCCCGCACAGCGGCGCCAGCACATCCAGCCGCGGCGACGCGCCCCACAGGGTCACGGTGCTGCCGATGCCGGCCTGCGGCAGATCGGTGAGGTCCACGGTCAGCATGTCCATCGACACCCGCCCGATCACCCGGCCGGGCTGGCCATCGATCTGCACCGGGGTGCCATTGGGGGCGAACTGCGGGTACCCATCGGCGTAGCCCAGGGCGACCACGCCGACCCGCGTGCGCTCCTCGGCGACGAAACGGGCGCCATAGCCGACCGGCTCGCCCGCTTCGATCCAGCGCTCGGCGAAGATCTTCGATTCCATCGTCATCACCGGGCGCAGGCGTTCGGTCGCCATCGATGCGACCGGCAACGGGTTGGCCCCATACAGCATCAGGCCCGGGCGCACCCAGTCGCTGCGCACATCCGGCCAGCCCAGCAGCGCGGGCGAATTGCACAGACTGGTCTCACCGGCAAGCCCCTCGATGGCGGCCGCGAAGACGGCGGCCTGCTCGCGGGTGCGCGGGCTGTCCAGTTCGTCGGCGCGGGCCATGTGACTCATCAGTACCATCGGCCCGACCTGCGGCAGCGCGCCGAGACGGGCGTGCGCGGCCCGGAAGTCGGCCGGCGACAGGCCCAGCCGGTGCATGCCGCTGTCCAGCTTCAGCCAGATGCTCAGCGTGGCCGTGGTCTGGAACGCGGCGACGGCGTCGACCTGCCAGGGCGCCGCCACGGCGAACCACAGGTCGTGCTGGACGATCAGCGGCAGTTCGTCGGCGTCGAAGAAGCCTTCCAGCAGCACGATCGGGGTGGTGATGCCGGCCTCGCGCAGTTCCAGCGCCTCTTCGATGCAGGCCACGCCAAACGCATCGGCGGCCTCGTCCTGCAGCGCGCGCGCGCAGGCCACGGCACCGTGGCCATAGGCGTCGGCCTTGATCGCGGCCAGGGTCTTGCGGCCGCCACCGAGTTCACGGGCCAGACGGTAGTTGGAGCGCAATGCATCCAGGTCGATCAACGCGCGGGCGGGACGCATGCTTCAGGCTCACTATGACGTACGGATGCGGCCGCGTGGCCGTAACGGAAGATATCCAGGCCTTCGGTGCTGATCTGCGGCTGGCGCGCGCTCATCAGGTCGGCGAGGTAACGGCCGGAGCCGCAGGCCATCGTCCACCCGAGGGTGCCGTGGCCGGTGTTGAGGAACAGGTTGCGGTACGGCGTGGCGCCGATCACCGGGGTGCCATCGGGCGTGGCCGGGCGCAGGCCGGTCCAGAACTCGGCGCGGCTCAGATCGCCGCCCTCCGGGTACAGGTCACGCACGACCTTCTCCAGGGTGGCGCGGCGGCGCGGCGACAGGGACAGATCGAAGCCGCCGACCTCGGCCATGCCGCCGACGCGGATGCGGTCGTCGAAGCGGGTCACGGCCACCTTGTAGCTTTCGTCCAGGATGGTCGAGGTAGGCGCCATTGCCGGGTTGGTGATCGGCAGCGTCAGCGAGTAGCCCTTCAGCGGGTACACGGGCAGGCGCAGGCCGAGCGGGTCGACCAGGGCCGGCGAATAGCTGCCCAGCGCGACCACATAGCGGTCGGCGGTTTCCAGCGCGCCGTCGATGTGCACTCCGGTGATACGGTCGCCCTGGGTCTGCAGGCCGGCGATGTCCTGGTCGAAGCGGAACTCGACACCGGCATCGACGCACATCTGCGCCAGGCGACGGGTGAACAGCTGGCAGTCGCCGGTCTGGTCACGGGGCAGGCGCAGCGCGCCGACCAGGGTGTCGGCAACGGCAGCCAGCGCCGGTTCGTGGGCGATGATGCCGGCCCGGTCCAGCACTTCGTAGGGCACGTCGTACCGGGCGAGAATTTCGATGTCCTGGGCCGAGGCATCCAGCTGCTGCTGGGTGCGGAACAGCTGGGTGGTGCCGAGGTCGCGGCCTTCGAACTGGATGCCGGTCTGGGTGCGCAGTTCATTGAGGCAGTCGCGGCTGTACTCGGACATGCGCACCATGCGCGCCTTGTTGATGGCGTAACGCGCGTGGGTGCAGTTGCGCAGCATCTGGGCGAGCCAGCGGTACTGGTGCCAGTCCAGGCCGGGCCGGATGGCCAGCGGGGCATGTTCGGAGAACAGCCATTTGACCGCCTTGAGCGGCACGCCGGGGGCGGCCCACGGTGAGGTGTAGCCGAATGACAGCTGGCCGGCATTGGCGAAACTGGTTTCCAGCGCCGGACCGGGCTGGCGGTCGACGACCGTGACTTCAAACCCGGCCTGCCGAAGGTACCAGGCACTGGTGGTGCCGATTACCCCACTGCCAAGGACTAGAACGCGCATGACACTTCTCCAACCCGATCATTCCCTGCACATAAGCGTGCCGGGACCACAATTGAGGAAGTATAGTCAGCCGAAACCAATCAATTCGCCTGTTTTTGGGAGTTGAGGCAGGATATTGTCCTGCAAACATCCTCGAGAGGCTGACACGATGGCCGTACGCGCGCGCGAGCTGGACAAGATCGACCGGAAGATCCTGCGCATTCTGCAGGCCGAGGGCCGGATTTCCTTCACCGAGCTGGGTGAGCGGGTGGGCCTGTCGACGACGCCCTGCACGGAGCGGGTACGTCGGCTGGAGCGCGACGGGGCCATCACCGGGTACTACGCCAAGCTGGATCCGCACTACCTCAAGGCGAGCCTGCTGGTGTTCGTGGAAATCAGCCTGGCGTACAAATCCGGCGACATTTTCGAGGAGTTCCGACGGGCGGCGCTGAAGCTGCCGAACGTGCTTGAGTGCCATCTGGTGTCCGGCGATTTCGACTACCTGCTGAAGGCACGGATCAGCGAGATGGCCTCCTACCGCAAGCTGCTGGGCAGCACGCTGCTGACACTGCCGCACGTGCGCGAGTCGAAGAGCTACATCGTGATGGAAGAAGTGAAAGAGACGCTGACGCTGCCGATTCCCGACTGACAGACGCAGAAGGCGGCGCGCAGGGTGCGCACCGCCTTGATCATTGCGTGTAACGCGTCAGCGCTGCTGTTTCGAGTCCGGGTGGCGCTGCTGGTCCTGCTGCTTGCCGCCCTTCTGGTTCTGCTGATCCCACTGCTGCTGGTTCTGCTGGCCCGCCTTCTGGTTCTGCTGCTGACCCTGCTGTTCCTGCGGTGCCTTGCCGGGATTGCGGTTCTGCTGGTTAGCCATGATTGCACTCTTCTCGAAATGCCTGGGAGATGCGCTGTGTAGTGCGGCGCACGCACAGCGTCCGTGAAAAACGGTTAATCGCAGGCGAAAAAGCGGTGAGCTTGCGCGTTGATGCGGATGACTGGGGGACGCGGTTGTGAAGCGTTCATGCGCTGGCCTGCTCACTCACTCGTGCACGCATGCACACCGCATCGGAACCAGAACCCAGGGTCCGGGATTGCCGCAGGGGCCGTGCGCGACCATCAGGATGACGGTGTGCGCACGTACGGGCGTGCGCTGCTTCGCTCCCACGCAGTCTGCGACGCTCTATGGCCGGATCTGTTGTCCGCCAGCGCTGGGAACCGAGTCGTAATACCTGCCGGTGCGCGTATCCAGCACGCGGTTGGGGCCGACCTGTCTGGCGCCGGGGATGATGCGGCCGTGACGGTCGTAGACCTTGGGCTGCAACGCGGGGCCCCGGAGGGGGGCCGTGCCGGCCGGGCCTTTGCTCTGGATGGGATGGGTGCGCAGCTGCTGTTGCACCTGGCTGTTGGACTTCACCGGGGCCAACTCGCCCGAAAGGCTGTCGGCCGGTGCGGGGCGCACGGGCGTGGGCAGCGGCGCCGGGGCCGGTTGCGGCGCGACCACCGGTCGGGTGGCGGTGGGTGATGGCGGGGGGCCGATCTGCGCCAATGCCGGGAGCGGCAGCAGAAGCAGCAGCACGGCACCGAGGCGGCGTGGGCGGTTCATGGCGGGCTCCTGGTTGGGGGGACAGGACGTCACCTTGCGCCCGCGCGGGTATCAGCACGATGAACGCAGCCGCTTGAACGCCCTGCCCGCCGGCCCAATCTTGCCGGTACGCCCCCGAGGAACCGCCAATGACCGCTTTCGACCTTGCCCCGCCCAGCGCCGACCAGCGCCAGGCACTGATTGCCGGGCTCAGTGCCGACGAGCAGCGCGTGCTGCTGCACCACGGCACGGAGGCCCCGTTCTGCGGGGTCTTCCTGGACAACAAGCAGCACGGCGTCTACGGCTGCCGGCTGTGCGGTCTGCCGCTGTTCCGCTCCAGCACGAAATTCGACTCGGGGACCGGGTGGCCGAGCTTCTTCGCGCCGTTCGACCCGGCCCATGTCCGCGAAATCCGTGACATCAGTCACGGCATGATCCGGACCGAAATCGTTTGCGCGCGGTGTGACAGCCATCTGGGCCATGTGTTCCCGGACGGCCCGCCGCCGACCCATGAGCGGCACTGCCTGAACTCGGTCTCGCTGTCGTTCACGCCCAATGGCACGCCGTATCCGGACCCGCTGCGGCGGGGCGGTGCCGAGGCCGGCCCCGCCAGCTGACGGACCCGGGGTGGCGGCGAGGATCTCCGCGTCCTGAAAACTGTGACGTCCAACCAACGCCCCCCTTCAGAAAAGCGGGGGCCGGGCCGACATGGAGGTATCCCCTCCCCGCGTCCGCCCCATGCTCATCATCGTTGGACTCCTCGTCGTCATCCTCAGCGTGCTTGGCGGCTATGTCGGCGCGCACGGCAAACTGGCTGCCCTGTGGCAGCCCTATGAACTGGTCATCATCGGTGGCGCGGCGCTGGGCGCGTTCCTGATCGGCACGCCGATCAAGACCGTCAAACAGACCCTGCAGGCCACGGTGGGCGTGTTCAAGGGCCCGCGCTACAAGCAGCAGGACTACATCGATGTGCTGAGCCTGCTCTACGAACTGCTCAACAAGGCCCGTCGCGAAGGCTTCATGGCGCTGGAAGACCATGTCGAGCGGCCGGCCGAGAGCGCGATCTTCGCTAACTACCCCAAGGTGCAGGCCGATCACCATCTGGTCGACTTCATGACCGACTGCCTGCGCCTGATGATCGGCAGCAACATCGAGCCGCACGAACTGGAGCCGCTGCTGGAAATGGAGCTGGAAAAGCACCATGCCGAAGCGATGCAGCCTGCGGCCGTGCTCAACAAGGTCTCCGACGGCCTGCCCGGTTTCGGCATCGTGGCCGCCGTGCTGGGCATCGTGATCACGATGGGCTCGATCGGTGGTGAGATCACCGAAGTGGGCGCACACGTGGCCGGCGCACTGGTCGGTACGTTCCTGGGCATCCTGCTGGCCTACGGCTTCGTCGGCCCGCTGGCGGCGGCCGTGGAGGCCCGCGCCGAGCAGGACAGCCGCATCTATGAGTCGGTCAAGACCGCGCTGCTGGCCTGCCTGCGTGGCTACAACCCGAAGATCGCCCTCGAATTCGCCCGCAAGACCCTGCCGTCCAACGTGCGTCCGGGCTTCAGCGAGTTCGAGCAGCATCTCAAGACGGTCAAGTAAGGCATCCTCATGGCCGAGAACAAACCCACCGTCATCGTCCGCCGGGTCAGGAAGGCCGGCCACGCCGCCCATCACGGGGGTGCCTGGAAGGTGGCGTACGCCGATTTCGTGACCGCGATGATGGCGTTCTTTCTCGTGCTGTGGCTGATGGCGGCCACCACCAAGCCCGAGCGCGCCGCCATTTCCGAGTACTTCCGCAATCCCAGTCCGCTGGCCGGCCAGAGCGCCACGCCAGCGCCGGGCATGGCCGGCCCTGGCGGCGCCAGCACCTCGATGATCAAGCTGGGCGGCGCCACCGACATCTCGCGCGGCAACAGCAACGATCCCTTCCATGACCAGCAGGCTGCCAAGCCGGTTCCGCAGACCGAGCGCGAACGGGAACAGCAGCAGCTGGAAGCGCTGAAGAAGGAGCTGGAGGAGGCGATCAGCAAGAGCCAGGCGTTGGAGCCGTTCAAGGACCAGCTGCTGCTCGATCTCACCCCGGAGGGGTTGCGCATCCAGATCGTGGACAAGCAGAACCGGCCGATGTTCGACATGGGCAGTGCCGCGCTCAAGCCGTACACGCGCGAGATCCTGCGCGAGCTGTCGCAGTTCATCAACCACGTGCCGAACCGGATCAGCATCACCGGCCATACCGACACCACCGCGTACACCGCCGTGCATGGCTACAGCAACTGGGAGCTCAGTGCCGACCGCGCCAATGCGGCCCGGCGCGCGCTGCTGGATGGCGGGATGACCGAGGACAAGGTCACCCGCGTGGTCGGGCTGTCGTCGTCGGTGCTGTTCGACAAGACCCAGCCGGACAATCCGATCAACCGCCGGATCAGTATCGTGGTGATGACCAAGGCCGCCGAGGCAGCGGCGCTGGCCGGTGCGGGCCAGGAAGTGGCGTTGTCGCCGACCGCCCAGGACGCCGACATCCAGGCGACCCAGGGCGTGCCGGCGCGGCCGGCAGCACCGGTGGTACCGGCGCCCGTCTCGCCCTGAGACGGGCTGGCCGGCGACGCGGGTGTGGAATCCGTGGAGCCGGCCGACGGCCGGCACTACAATGACGGTCTTTCCCGTACAGATAGACCGTTCCCATGTCCAAGCAGTCCAAGGCCAAGCGCGACAAGCGCAAGAAGCAGCAGCCCAAGCGTCCGATCCAGCGCCTGAACGCCCAGCAGCCGGTGCAGAACCACGCCGTCCTGCAGAACGAGGAAGGCCAGGTGGTTGCCGCGATCGGCCTGCAAGGCACCGAATGGCTGCTGGCCATCGGTGGCCAGACGATGGGCAACGCGGACAACCCGATCCCGATGCTGGCCATGCTCAAGCACCTGTCCAATGTCCAGGAGAAGGAAGGCCGCAAGGTCACTCTGGAATACTCGACCCAGATGCAGCAGATGATCGACGACCTGGCCGCCGAAGAAGGCAAGACCGCCGACGAGTACCTGGCCCAGCTGGTGTCCGAGTTCGAAGGTGTGGACGGTGAAGACGAAGCCGCCGACGGCGACGCCGATGCCGGCACCGAGGTGGCTGCCGATGCCGCTGACGCTCCGGCTGCCGACGCCACCCCGGCCGACGCCGACGCGCAGCCCAAGGGCTGATTGCGGCCCCCGGTGACGGTCTATGTGGACGATGCGGTACACCCCTGGCGCGGCGAGCGCTGGGCGCATCTGATGGCCGACACCCTGCCCGAGCTGCACGCCCTGGCGGCGCAGCTCGGGATTCCGCGGCGGGCCTTCCAGAACCGCCGCAGCGGCGCGCACTACGACGTAACCGCCCCGATGCGCCTGCAGGCCATCGCACTGGGCGCGCGGCCGATTTCGCGCCACACCGACCGCGCCCTGGTCAAAGCAGTGATCGCCAACGCCCGCGCGCAGTACGCGCCCTGACCCCCATCGCGTGGTTGCCGGCCACACTCGGCCGCCCCACAGCCGGCACCTCCGCTGGTGTCAGAACGGATCGCTGCCCGGCCGCACTTCCACGCCCAGCAGCGAGCACAGCGCAAGCATCGCGTCATCGTCGCGGCTGAGCGCCATCCAGCCGGCCAGGCCATCGGTACCGGCATCCACGCTCCACAACGAATAGTTGTGCTCGCGCAGGCGGTCGTACGCCGTGGCCATCAGCTGCGGGGCGTCCACGCCGGCAGCGAAGTCTTCGTCGTCCAGGTCGCCGCCCCAGTCCAGCTGCAGGTTCCAGCGCGCGGACAGTTCGTTGACCGCCGACATCAGCGCATCGGCATCGCCGCGTTCGACCTCGAAGCCGGACTGCCAGGCGATGGCCGTCAGCAGCGGGGGCAGCCACTCGGCCTCTTCATCGATCTCCTCGCCGCTTTCCAGCAGCGTTTCGCGCCAGCGGTTGAACTGCTGCAACGCCAGTTCCTCGTCGCCCGGGTTGATCAGGACGAACAGGTTCCAGATGCGCGCCTCGAAGTCGTCTTCGTCGAAATCGCGTTCTTCTTCTTCGAAGTCGAAATAATCGCTGTTGTCGGGCATGACCGGTATTCCTGGAGGCAGGGGCGCATTCTGCCGTGGGATGGCGTTGGCAGGAAGCGAAATTCGGCCTGGGCGCCGCTGCGGTTTATCCTGTACGGCAGAAGATGGCCGTGGTGGCCGTCAGTACCCGATGACCATGAGCGATACCCCTCCCGATCACCTGGCGATCAACCCGGCCAGCCCCTTCCACGACGCCGCCGCGCTGGAGCGCGGGGTTGGCATCCGCTTCAACGACGTCGAGCGCGACAACGTCGAGGAGTATTCGGTCAGCGAAGGCTGGATCCGCGTGCAGGCCGGCAAGGCGCGTGACCGCCGCGGCAACCCGATGACGATCAAGGTCAAGGGCACCGTGGTGGCTTACTACCTGGACCAGAAGGCCGAGTAACCGGTCCACCGGCCCGCGGTCGGTGGCTGCCCGGGATTGGCGGCTGGGCCGTCAATCCCGTTGCCGGGTTTCCAGCAGATCCAGGTTGCGGATCAGCCGGCGCGAGACCTCATCGGAGATCTTGCCGCGCCGGGTCAGGCGGAACAGCTCTTCACGCTCGGCGGTGAGACCGGCGGTGCGCAGCTGCCGGTAGCCCTGCTCCATCCGCTTCACCTTTTCCGGATCGGCATCGGGTCCGTTGTCCTTCTCCAGGTTGCGCTGGTACAGCAGGCTGACCCGCGAGGCGGCATCGTTGTAGAGCTGCACGTTCTCGGTGGTCTGGTTCTGCACCAGTTGCTGGCGCATGCGCTCCACGCCGGCCAGCGCCGCCTTGGAAGCGAGCTTGCGGGCCAGGTCCTCGGCCTTGCGGTCACCCGAATCGGCGGGCAGCTCCAGTCCCTTCAACAGACGCGGCAAGGCCACGCTGGCGCCGATCAGCGACACCAGGATCACCGCCGCCGCCAGGAAGATCACCAGATCGCGCGCCGGGAAGGCGCTGCCATCGGGCAGGAACAGCGGCAGGGTCAGCACGCCGGCCAGGGTGATCGCGCCGCGTACGCCGGCGACCGACGTTGCCACCACCACCCGCCACGGCGTGCCCTGCTGGACTTCGCCACGGTGGCGCGCACGCAGCAGGCTCCAGCGCAGCGACAACCATACCCAGGCCAGGCGCAGCACCACCAGCGCCAGGTTGATCACCACCACGTACACCAGCAGCCACCACGGACTGTGATGGCCACTCTCGCTGACGGTGGTGATCGCGCGCTCGACGATGCCCGGAAGCTGCTCGCCGAGCAGCACGAACATGATGCCGTTGAAGCTGAACTGCAGCATCCCCCACACCGCGGCACGCTGCACGCGCATGCTGCCGGAGACGCGGCCGGTCAGCTCGACATAGCTCATCGTGATGCCTGCGGCGACGGCCGACAGGATGCCCGAGGCATTGACTTCTTCGGCCAGCAGATAGGCCGCGAAGGGAATCAGCAGGTTGACCAGCAGCGCCGCGCCCGGCTCCTCGCCGAAGCGCCGCCACAGCCAGCGCTGGAAGGTGGACACGCCCAGCGTCACCGCCACGCCGATCGCCAGGCCCGCCACGGCCACCCACAGGAAGGTCAGCGAGGCGCTGGCCAGCGAGAACGTTCCGGTCATTACCGCCGCCACCGCGAAGCGGAAGCAGACCAGTCCGGACGCATCGTTGAGCAGCGACTCACCTTCCAGGATGTGCATCAGGCGTTTGGGAATCGGCGCACGCGCGGCGATCGACCCGACCGCCACCGGATCGGTGGGCGAGATGATCGCGGCCAATGCGAAGGCCACCGCCAGCGGCATCACCGGAATCATCCAGTGAATCAGCAAGCCCGCACCGATCACGGTGAACACCACCAGCCCGAAGGCCAGTTCCAGGATCACGCCCTTGTCGCGGAACAGGCCCTGTTTGGGAATGCGCCAACCATCCAGAAACAGCAGTGGCGGCAGGAACAACAGGAAGAACATCTCCGGTTCCAGCGCGTGGCCGCGGTTGAACACGCCGGCGATCACCGCCCCGAGGCCGATCTGCACGAGCGGCAACGGCAGCGACAGCGGCAGGACCCGGACGAGGTAGCCGCTGGCCACCACGGCCACCAGCATCGCCAGGACGACTTCAATGGTATGCATGCATTTTCCAGTGGGCAGCGCGGGGGGAGGCTGCGGACAGCCGGCGCCGGAAACGGAAAAAACGTACCACACCCCTGCCGTCGCGCGAACGCGCGCGTGCGCGTCGGCTCAGTGGAGGGACAGCCGATGCTGCGTGGTCCATCGGATAGTCCGTTGCCGCATGCCGCACACCGGGTGGCCCTGCACATCACGCGTGGCGATGCCGGGGCTCATGGTCCCGCACTGGCTGAAGCCGGCCGGGCGACATCACCGCCATCGAAGCGGTAGATGTCCATCGCCAGGAAACCGGCATCGATACCGGCATCGATGCGCTGCGCGCCCAACGTGTCCGCACCGGCCGCGCCCATCGCGACGTACAGCGGCTGCAGGTGTTCATCGGTGGGATGCGCGCGCTCGGCATACGGTGCCTGGCGGCGGTAGTCGAGCAGCGCGGCGCTGTCGTCGGCCGCCAGCCGCTGCTCCACCCAGTCGATGAAGGGCCGCACATAGGGTGCGTCCTTGCCGTCCTGGTAGTGGCCCCAGTCATGCAGGTTGTGGGTGATGCTGCCCGATCCGATCACCAGCACCCCCTGCTCGCGCAACGGTGCCAGCGCGCGGCCCAGCGCCAGTTGATGGGCCGGCCCGAGCAGCGGCTGGATCGCCAGCGGAACCACCGGAATGTCCGCCTGCGGGTAGAGGAAGCGCAGCGGCACCCACGCGCCGTGGTCCAGGCCACGAGCGGCATCGATCACCGTCGGCAGTCCGGCCGCCCCCAGCCGCTCGGCAACCTCGCGGGCCAGCGTCGGATCGCCCGGCGCCGGGTACTGCAGGTCGAACAGCGCCTGCGGGAAGCCGCCGAAATCGTGGATGGTCGGCGGCCGCGGGTGCCCGCCGACCGCCGGCTGGCGGGTCAGCCAGTGGGCCGAGGCCATGACGATCGCGCGCGGGCGCGGCAGCGTGGCGGCCAGGTCGGCCAGGCGCTCACCGACCAGGCCGGGGTTGAGCGCGGTCATCGGCGAACCGTGCGAGATGTACAGCGACGGCAGACGGGTCATCGGAAGCTCCAGTAAGAGGCGGGGGGCGTGGGCAGATTCAGCGCGAGGCCAACGTCCATTTGCCGTCGCCAATGCAGAACAGCACCAGCAGGGCCAGCGCCCAGAACGCCGGGTATTCCCAACCGCCCCCAGCGTTGGCGAAGCTGAAGCCGTTGGCGCCGTGAACGGTAACGATGGTGCCCAGCAGCAGCGGCACGCCGATCAGGCCGACCCAGCGCGCGAAGAGGCCCAGCAGGAGCGCGGCGGCGAGGGTCAGCTCCAGGGCGATGGTGGCGTAGCCCAAGGCACCGGGCAGGCCCAGCGACTGGAAATAGGCGGCGGTGCCGGCCGGGGTGAACACCAGCAGCTTGGTCAGCCCGTGGACGAGGAACAGCGCCCCCAGCACCCAGCGCAGCGCGGTCGCGCCATAGGGGGCCAGGGAGGCGGTACGGTGGGCGGGGGCGTGCATGGGAAACCTCGGCGGAGTGCGGTGTGGACAGGTTATTGCGCACACCAGCACCAATAAATACGATCACCCGACGCTGTTTATTACCGGAACCGCAACAATGGACACTCTGGATGCAATGCGCGTGTTCGTGGCCGTGGTCGAGCGCAACGGGTTCAGCGCCGCCGCGCAGGCGCTGGACATGTCCACGGCCGGGGTCACCCGGCAGATCGCGGCGCTGGAACAGCGCCTGTCCACGCGCCTGCTCAACCGCACCACCCGCCGGGTGAGCCCGACCAGCACCGGCGCGGCCTACTACGCCCAATGCGTGCAGCTGCTGGCGCAGTTCGACGCACTGGAGGCCAGCATCGGCGCGCAGGCGCTGGAGCCCTCCGGCCTGCTGCGGGTCAACGCGCCGGTCAGCTACGGCATCGCCCGGCTTGGCCCGCTGCTGGCCGGCTACCGCGCGCGGTATCCGCAGGTGCAGTTGGATCTGTCGTTGTCCGACCGCCTGGTGGACATGGTCGAAGAGGGCTTCGACGTGGCCATCCGCATCACCCGGCAGCCGGGCCCGACGCTGATCGCGCGCAAACTCGCCGACGCCCGCATCACCCTGTGCGCGTCACCGGCCTACCTGGCCGCCTATGGCCACCCGCAGCAGCCGGAGGACCTGGCCGGTCACCAGTGCCTGAATTACAGCTACTGGGGCGGCGGCGATGCCTGGCAGCTGCGCGGCCCGCGCGGCGAGGTCAGCGTGGCCATCCGCGGCGGCATCCGCGCCAACAACGGCGATGTGCTGCGCGACGCGGCGATCGCCGGCCTGGGCATCATCCTGCAGCCGGATTTCCTGGTTGACGATGCGCTGGCCGATGGCCGACTGCAACGCATTCTTCCCGACTGGGAAGTGCCGCCCGTCGGCATCCATGCGGTCTACACCAGCCGCAACCACCTCGCACCGAAGGTGCGCAGCTTCATCGACTACCTGGTCCAAGCGCTGGCCTGAACCGCGTGAAGCGCAGCGCGCGGCGCTACACCGCGTCGGCGGTCTCCAGCCGCGCGATCACTTCGCACAGCGGCGCCGGCCGGCCCAGCAGGTAGCCCTGCACCTGGTCGCAGCCGTGCGCGGCCAGCCACTGGTGCTGCCCGGGCGTTTCCACGCCTTCGGCGATGATGGTCAGCCCCATGCTGTGGCCCAGCGACAACAGCGCACGGCAGATCGAGGCGTTGCGCGGATTGGTTTCCACATCGGCCACGAAGCTGCGGTCGATCTTCAGAATGTCCAGCGGCAGATGCTGCAGGTAGGACATGTTGGAATAACCCGTGCCGAAATCGTCCAGCGAAATGCAGATGCCCTGCTCGTGCAGGCGCTGCATGGTCTGCTTGGCCTGCGCCGGCTTGCGCATCAGGCTGCTCTCGGTCAGTTCCACCTGCAGCGCGCCCCGCGCCAGGCCGAACTCCTGGCTGGCGCGGGTGAACTCGGCCACCAGGTCGCTGTTGAAGAACTGCACCGCCGAGACGTTCACCGCGATCGGCAGCACGCCCCAGCCGGCATCGACCAGTTGCCGCTGCGCCTGTGCCGCCGCACGGATCACCCAGCGGCCCAGCGCCAGGATCAACCCGGTGTCTTCGCACAGCTGGATGAACTCGCCCGGGGGAATGAAGCTGCCATCCGGCTGCGGCCAGCGCAGCAGTGCCTCCAGCGCGGCCGGGGTGCCGTCGCTGGCATGGCAGATGGGCTGGAAGTACAGCTCGAACTCGGCATCGATCGCGCTGTGGATGCGACCGGCCAGGCGCAGCCGCTCGGCCAGCCGCGAGCTGACCGTGTTGTCGTACCAGGCGATCACGCTGCCTTCGTCGCGCGCCGCGTGCGCGGCCTGCGCGGCCATGCCGATCACCTGTTCGGCCGGCAGCACATCGCCGTCGAACTTCACCGCCACGCCGATGCGCGGCTCGAACTGGTGCAGCCAATCCTGCCCGCGTACCGGTTCGGACACGGTCTGCACCAGCGTGTCCAGCGCCGACTGGCGGTCGTGGCCGTCGTCGATGGCAAAGATGAAGTCCTCGGCCGGCTGGAACGCCAGCGCGCCATAACGCGCACCGAGCCCGCCCAGGCGCTTGGCCATCGCCTGCAGCACCACCTCGCCCACTTCGCGGCCCAGCGTATCGGCCACCAGCTGCAACCCGCGGAACTGCACATAGGCGATGGTGTAGCCGCCGCCGGCGGCGTCCAACTGTTCGGCCAACGCACGCGTATTGAGCAGGCCGGTGGCCGGGTTGTGGGTGGCGTGGTAGGCCAGGTCGCGCTCGTAGGCCAGACGCTCGCTGACGTCCTCGGCCAGGACCAGGCACGCCTGGCGCCCGTCGAAGTCCAGCCGTGCCAGGTGGGCGCGGACCTCGAACACAGTGCCGTCCTTGCGCCGGTGCATGCGCACCGTGGCGTCCTGCACATCGCCGATGCGCGCCTGTGCGATGGCGCCACGGATCTCATCCCAGCCTTCGCGCGGGCGGATGTCGAGAATGCTCATGGACAGGAACTCGTCACGGCTGAACCCGTACTGGCGTACCGCGGCCTCGTTCACTTCCAGGAAGCGCAGCGTATCGGGGTCGAACACCCAGAACGGTGCCGGATTGCGGTCGAACAGCAGGCGGAACTGGCGCTCGGCCTGCTGTACCCGTGCCAGCGCCTGCACGCGCTCGCTGACATCGGTGAGCGCGCCGATCATGCGCCGCTGCCGATCCACCACCGCCACCCGCTGGCCGCGCGCGGACACCCAGCGGACGGCCCCGCCAGGCAGCACCACGCGGAACATTTCATCCAGCACCGCCGTACCGGCGAAGGCGGCGTCGAAGGCGGCCTGCATGCGCGGTGCGTCGTCGCGGTGCACGCGCGCGAAGAAATCGGCAACCGGCAGGCTGTCGATCTCCACGCCGAAGATCTCGCGCGCCAACGGTGACCAGCGCAGCACGCACGCATCCTCGTCCACGTACCAGGTGCAGACCTTGCCGACCTGGTGGGCCAGGCGCAGCTCGGCGTGGCCGGTACGCAGTTCCTCGGTCAGCACATCCTGGTGCACGCTGGCGCGGCGCAGGCTGAAGTACACCCCGAGAAAGACCACCCAGTACGCCAGGTACACGCCCATCGATGCGTACGCGTAGGGCCACCACGGTGCCAGCACATCGCGACGGCCCAGGCCGGCGTAGACCGCCAGCGGATACTGGCCGAGCGTGGTCAGCGTGGAGATGCGTTCGATCTGGTCCACCGCGCTGGTTTCGATGCCCAGTGGCGTCACCGCATCGGTGCGCAGCATCTCGCGCCGGGCCAGGCCGAAGCGCTGTCCGGTGGCCCCGAGCGGGTCGGGGCTGCGTGCCAGCACATAGCCCTGGGCGTCGGTGATCGAGATCACCCCGTACTCGCCGGTGTCCAGGCCGCTGATGATCGAGGTCAGCTCGTCGGTGTGCAGGCGGCTGAGCAGCCAGCGGTCCTCGCCCATGCGCAGCGCCAGCGGCAGCACCCAGCGATAGCCGTCCAATGCCTGCGGCGGGCCGATGTACAGCGCGCTTCCGGTGCCCCGGTTGGACTCCATCGCCCACAACGGCAGGTGCAGATCACCGCTGCCGCTGGTCAGCGCGCGCCCGTGCTGGTCCACCACCACGATGCTGTCCAGCTCGGCATGCCGCTGCAGCACCCCGGCGATGGCGTCATCGAGCAGCTCCGGCGCCTGCTCCGGCACGCGCTGGAACAGTTTGGCGCCGTCGTCGGCAATGCCCAGCATGGCCCGTTCCAGGTTGCGCAGTTCCAATCGCAACAGGCGCTGCGAGCCCGCCGCCAGCGCGGAGCTCTGGCGTTGCGCGGCTTCCAGGCGCCGCTGGTAGTCGTTGGCCAGCATGACGCCCAACGCAGCGGCCAGCAGCACGGCCAGCGCACTGCCCAACCAGACGATCGTCCGCAGTGGCCGAGCCATCACACGGTTCAACGCGGGCATCGCAAACGGCTCCCTTCATAGCGGGCTGACTTCATGCGCAAACGCTTCCTGGTTTCCCCCAAACCTGAGCGGCCGAAGCCCCCGTTTCTTGACGCCTGCAATCGTGTCCACGCGATGCCTCCCCTGGCACCCTGGCGCGGAACGGTCCTGCCGGCCCCAGCATGCACCAGCGGCAGCCGTGCGGGAAGAGCGGAATCTGGCCAATGGGCGATCGGGCATGCGGCCCGATCCGACCTGCGCCGGAGGACTAAACTAGGTTCTTTCCGTTGCCTGAGAAGGTCCATGTCCAAGCTGCGCCGCCCCACCCTGATGCTCGCCATTGCCGCCAGCCTGTCGCTGAGCCTGGCTGCCTGCGACCGTGAACCGGCCGCACCGCCGGCCTCCCCCGCCACGGACACCGCCGCCGCGCCCGCCCCGGCCAAGCCGCAGCTGGGCAGCTTTGGTTTCGATATCGCCGGCATGGACCGCAGCCTCGCCGCAGGCGATGACTTCTTCGGCTTCGCCAACGGCACCTGGGTGAGGACCACCGAGATCCCCGCCGACCGCTCCAGCTATGGCAGTTTCAACGTCATCGCCGAAAAGACCCTGGCCGACACCCGCGCGATCCTCGAAGGCGCTGCCGCCGATGCCAAGGCCGAAGGCGAAGCCAGGCTGATCGGTGACTACTACGCGGCCTACATGGACGAAGCGGGCATCGAGTCGCGGGGCCTGGCCCCGGTGAAGCCCACCTTGGATGCCATCGCCGCCGTTGCCGACAAATCCGCGCTGGCCACCACCCTGGGCGGCACCCTGCGCGCCGACGTCGACCTGCTGAACGCGACCAACTTCTACACCGACCGCCTGTTCGGCGTGTGGGTCTCGGTGGATCTGCTGCAGCCGGACCGCACCGCACCGTACCTGGTGCAGGGCGGCCTGGGCATGCCGGACCGCGACTTCTACCTGCAGGGCGGCCGCATGGCCGAACTGCGCAAGCAATACCAGGCCTACATCGCCCAGGTGCTGCAGCTTGCCGGCGTTGCCGATCCCGCCGGCAAGGCACAGCGCATCCTCGCCCTGGAAACGCGGATCGCCCAGGCGCACGCCACCCAGGAAGAAACCAACGATGTGGCCAAGGGCGCCAACGCCTGGACGCAGGCCGACCTGAGCGCCAAGGCGCCGGGCATGGACTGGAGCGCGTTCCTGGCCGGCGCCAGTCTGGGCGGGCAGCAGGACTTCATCGTGTGGCAGCCCAAGGCCGTGGCGGGCATCTCGCGCCTGGTCGCCACCGAGCCTCTGGAAGTGTGGAAGGACTATCTCGCCTTCCATGCCCTGGATCGCGCCGCGCCTTACCTGCCGAAGGCATTCGCCGACGCGCGCTTCGCCTTCCACGGCACCGCGCTGAACGGCACCCCGCAGCAGAGCGAGCGCTGGAAACGCGCGGTGGACGACAGCAACCACGCCGTCGGCGAAGCGATCGGCAAGCTGTACGTCGAGCGTCACTTCGACCCGGCCACCAAGGCACGCGCCGACGAGATGGCCAGGAACATCATCGCCGCCTTCGCCAAGCGGATCGATGCGCTGGCATGGATGTCGCCGCAGACCAAGGCCCGCGCCAAGGCCAAGGTTGCCGGCCTTACCGTGGGCATGGGCTACCCGGACACCTGGCGCGATTACAGCGGGCTGGAGGTCAAGCGCGACGATGCGCTGGGCAATGCCGCGCGTGCGGAGCTGTTCGAGTACCAGCGCAACATCGCCAAGCTGGGCAAGCCGGTGGACCACACCGAGTGGGCGATGCTGCCGCAGACCATCAATGCAATGAACGTGCCGCTGGAGAACCGCCTGGTGTTCCCGGCCGCGATCCTGCAGCCGCCGTTCTTCGACGGGGCCGCCGACGACGCGGTGAACTACGGCGCGATCGGCGCGGTGATCGGCCACGAGATCAGCCACGGCTTCGACAACGCCGGTGCGCTGTTCGACGAAACCGGCAAGCTGGACAACTGGTGGACTGCCGATGACCTCAAGCAGTTCAACGCCGCCGGCGACGCGTTGGCCGCGCAGTTCAGCAGCTACCAGCCCTTCCCGGGTGTGTCGGTCAACGGGCGCCTGACGCTGGGCGAAAACATCGCCGACGTGGCCGGTCTGGCCACCGCCTACGATGCCTACCAGCTCTCGCTGCAGGGCAAGCCGGCACAGACGCTGGAAGGCTTCACGCCGGACCAGCGCTTCTTCCTCGGGTTCGCCCAGGCCTGGCGCAGCAAGGCCCGCGAGCAGGCGCTGCGCAACGCGCTGCTGACCAACGTGCATGCCCCCGGCCAGTTCCGCGCGCTCACTGTGCGCAACCTGGACGCGTGGTACCCGGCGTTCGACGTCAAGGAAGGCCAGAAGCTGTACCTGGCCCCGGACAAGCGGGTCAAAGTGTGGTGATCATCGCGGTGCGATGATCGGAAAACGGGCGCTTCCGCGCCCGTTTTTTTATGCGCGCCACTCTGTCACCACCTCGTGAGCACGCTGGCCGGCACACCGACGCGGGCGCAGGCGCGGGTGGCCACACCATCCGGCAGCGCGCGGCGGAACAGCGGCGCCATGCCACGCAACAGGCGGGCCGAGGTCTGCGCCTGCGCCCGTTGCAGCGCAGTGCGTTCCAGCATCGACACCGCCCACGGCGGCAGCAACGCGGCGCCCGCACCGAGGAACAGATCACGCGACAGCCCCGCCATCGGCACCGGCAGTCGGATGCCGGCGAGCACCGCCAGCACCTCGCGCGAGCGCGCATCGAAGCGCAACCGCGGCAGCTCCCGCACGAAGTACGCCGCCACCTCCGCTTCCGAGGCCGGCACTGCGGTCGCCCCCAATGCCTCGGCCACGCGGCGGTACTCGTCGTAATAGCGGTCGGCAACCGACGCCGGTACCTCACGGCAATAGCGGCGGCAGCCCTGCAGGAAGCCGTACGCCTCGGTGACGTGAACCCAGGTCAGCAGATCCGGATCGTCGGCGGCGTAGGCCTGCCCGTCCGGGGTATGCCCGCGCACCTGCGCATGAATGCGTTTGACCCGGGCAACCAGCGTCTCCACTTCGCCGGCGGGGGCATAGCTCGTGCCCGCCACGAAAGCGGTGGTGCGGCGCAGCCGGCCGACCAGGTCGCCGCGGAAGTTGGAGTGGTCGTACACCCCCGCCAGGGCCAACGGGTGCAGGGTCTGCAGCATCAGCGCGCACAGGCCGCCGGCGAGCATCCCGGGCAGCTCCGCATGCACGCGCCAAGTGGCGCTGTCCGGGCCAAACCAGCCCGGATCGCCCTGCGGATGGTCGTAATCGATGTTGCTCTGGCCGCGCGGGAACGCGTCCAGGACCCAGCGTCGGATGGGCGCCGCAATGGGGCGGGAGAGACGGTTGAGCAGCGGCGGCATCGCAGGTCCGGTCGGCGGGAGAAACGACCGCTGGCTGCGCGGTCGGCCTCGATTCTGGCCGATCCCGGCCGGGGCGGCGACCCACCCCGGTCACCGCGCGTTTCATGTGCACCCGCAACATGAATCACCCTGCGACATCTTGTCGCAGGCTGCGCGCGCAATGATGCACTGCATCACGCCACCCGCATTCAGAAAAACGGTCGGCCGCCCTTCGCGTTCTCCCCATTGCACCGGCCGCTGGAAGTGCTAGAACTGAATCCGCCTCAAGTTCGTCCAATGCGCTGCCGCACGTTCCAGAAGGAGCACGTCATGATCGCTTTGTTCAAGGGTTTGGGTTTGCTGTTGCAGGACAACGAGCTGTACAACAGCCCGTTCGAAAAACAGGTCGCGCATTGGCGTAACAAGAGCGAGCAGCAGATCCGCGAGGAAGTGGCCGTGCTCGCCAAGGCCAAGGGTCAATGGCTGATGGCTTCAATCGTCGGGTGGCAGGCGTCCTCGCTGCTCATCCTCGGCCTGATCAGCAACTACCTGTGGAAGGACGACTTCCATATCACCTTCACCCGCGTGGTGATCGTGTTCGGTTCCTGGGTCTCGATCCTGTTCGTGATCTGGTTCATGGCCAACATGTTCGACCACAAGGCCGGTTTCGAGCGCTGGATGAAGGCGTTCAACAGCCGCGAGCGGATCACCGCCGATGCCGACAGCGTCGAGTGCGTGGCCGATGCGCTGGAGATGGCCCAGCACTATCCGGAAGTGCTCAACTACAAGCAGGTCGTCAGCGCGCGGCGCGAGCTGCGCCACGAAGACATCCGCATCATGCGCGAGATCGGCCGGATGCATCAGCATTCCGAGCTGGTTGGCCGCCTCAATCATGTCGGCGAGCAGGACCCCGGCAGCAATCTGCACCTGCAGCCGGCCTTCTGACCGGCCCGTGAAGTGGGGGGAGCCACGATGCCACCGTGATCAGTCACGGTGGCATCGTTCTTTGCGGACCTCGCTGACGCACAGCTTGAAACCGGTCGGCAGGTCGGGCATCGCCCGGGTCTGCCCCACCGCCACCGCGAACTGCTGCAGTGGCGGCCGCGCGCACGCCGCCTCCAGCGTACAGCGCGGATCCAGCACCAGGTAGTGGCATTGCCCGCTGCGGCTGGCAATGCACGCGAAGCGCGCAACGCCATCCATGACCGTGGTGCGGCTGTACAGCGTATCCACCCCGTTGGCGCTGACGCGGGTGACGGAGGTGTTGCCGGACTGCTGGCAGGCCGCGAGGAGCAGCAGACAGGCAGCGGCAAGAGCGGGCGTACGCATACGGGACGACTCCGTGCGGGAGCGGCTTACATGCCGCGGAACAGGCTCATGAACGGTTGGCTGACGTTGAGGATCTCCGGCCGGCATTTCAGCCGCAGCTGGCCCCGTCCGGTGTCATCACGGCTCACCGCCGCCACCGCCTGCATGTTGACGATGGTGGAACGGTGGACCTGACGGAAGCGCTGCGGATCCAGCACCTCCAGCAACTCGCGCAGCGGCGTGCGCAGCAGGCTTTCGCCCTGCGCGGTGACCACCGTGGTGTATTTGCTGTCGGCGCGGAAGTACACCACGTCCTCCAGCATGATCAGGTGAGTATCGCGGCCGTTGCTGGCGGTGATCCAGGCCAGCGGCGGGGCCGTGGACCGTGCCGCCGGCTGCTGGCCCAGCCGCTGCAGCAGCTGTTCCAGCATCGCACTGTCCGGGCGCCCGGCCTGCATGCGGGTGAGGATGCGCTCGCGCGTGGCCAGCAGGCGCTCGTCGCTGACCGGCTTGAGCAGGTAGTCCACCGCGCCCTGCTCGAACGCATCGATGGCGTACTGGTCATAGGCGGTCACGAACACCACCTGGGTGCGCGGGCTGATCTCGGGCAGCGCGCGCGCCACCTCGATACCGCTGATGCCGGGCATGCGGATGTCCAGCAGCGCCAGGTCCGGCTTGAGCTCCGCCAACCGCTCCAGCGCGCTGGCGCCGTCTTCGCATTCGGCCACCAGCCGCAGGTCCGGCCACAGGCGTTGCAACTGGCTGACCAATGACTGGCGCAGCAGGTCTTCGTCTTCGGCGATGAGGGCATCAAGCTGCATGGATTGCCTCGCGTGCGTCATACGGCAGGGTGATGGTGGCCGCCACGCCGCTGGGGAAGTTGGCCACGATCGCGACACCGGCGTGTTCACCGCAGGTCAGGCGCAGGCGCTCGCGCAGGTTCTTCAGCCCGATGCCGGTGCCACTGGTGGTGTGGCCGAAGCCCAATCCGTCGTCGGCCACGGTCAGGGTGACATGGTCATCGAAGGCACGCGCGATGATCCATACCGTGCCGCCGCCGGGCTTGGGTTCCAGGCCGTGCTTGATGGCGTTCTCCACCAGGGTCTGCAGCGCCATCGACGGCAGCGGCAGCACGTTCAGTGCCGGCGGCACGTCCACCTGCAGCAGCAGGCGTGCGCCCATGCGGATCTTCAGTATCTCCAGGTACGCCTGGGTACGCTCCAGTTCCACGCCCAGCGTGGACATCGACTCGTCCACGCGGGGCAGCGAGCTGCGCAGGTACTGGATCAGGTGGCCCAGCATCTGGTCCGCGCGCGGCGGATCGGTGCGGGTCAACACCTGGGCGTTGGCCAGCGTGTTGTAGAGGAAATGCGGTTCCACCTGCGCGTGCAGCAGGTTCAACCGCGCCACGCTCAGTTCCTTCTCGGTCGCGGTCTGCGCGGCGGCGGCCTGTTCGTCGCGGCGCTGCTCGGCGACGCGGCGGGTAATCGCACGCCCGACTGCTTCGGCGTTCTCGTAGTTGCTGCCTTCATCGACAGCGAGCAGGTCGGCCCACACACCGGCGTCGGGTTCGAACAGCAGGGTCACGCTGCTGGTGCCCTGCCCCGGCGTGACGGTGGCCAGTACGCTGTTGCGCTTGATCGCCAGGCGCGCGGGCAGATTCCAGCGCGACGGCGGGCGGCCGTTGTAGGGGTCGACACGGCGCACGTAGGCGCGCACCTGCAGGCTGCCGGCAGCGCTCTCCATGTCTTCCACGCGGGGCAGCTCGGCCAGCGCCGCCTCGACCAGCGCAAAGGCCGGGCCGGCATCCATCGGCAGTTCGATCTGCCGGCGCTGTCGGCTGGACAGGGTGGTGCCGTCCAGGCGTCCGGCCACCAGCCACACCCGGCGGATGTGGGTGATGCAGCTGCCCAGAGCGGTCACCATCAGGAACATCGCCAGCAGCCCGAACACCCAGCCAGGGCCGTCGCGCATGCCGCTGAAGATGCCACTCCAGACGAAGCCGGCCACGATGACCGCGGCGGTCCAGGCCAACAGAATGCGGACGATCAGAGCGAGACTGGCAAGCACGGCGGCGTTTCCGGCAAAGGGGTGAAGCGAGCATAGCCCTGCCGCCCGCAAGGACAAGCCGCATGCGACGAAGCCGGGAATCGGGAGGATGAAGGGGGATCAGCCGGGTCTGGCTGTCGGAACGGTTGCCACGACAGCCGACCTGCGGCCGGCCTGCCGGGATGCCCCGCCGGCGTGACCGGCGGGGCGTGCAGCGTTACTTGCGCTCGGCCGCGCTGGCGTCACGCGGGGCGCGGAACTGCGAATCGGCGCTCCAGTTCGGCCAGGCGTTCGAGTTGGCCAACTGGTTGCCCAGCGTGTACAGCACTTCCAGATCGCGTGCCGCGCCGGCAAAGGTCCAGTCCGGCTGCCATTCGTCGCCCTGCTGGTGGTAGCGCTTGGCGGTGTAATCGTCGGAGGCCTTCTTGCCGGCCGCCACACCCCCGTCCACCCAGTCCTGGCCCGCCGAGTACGACACCGCCGGCACACCGCGCTTGGCGAACGGGAAATGATCGGAACGGAAGAACAGGCCGGCTTCCGGCTTGGGATCGGGGGTGTAGCGGATATCCCAGCCCTTGGCCACGTCCTTGAGCTGGTCCAGCAGTTCCAGCTTGGCCGAGCCGTAGATGCCGAAATCGCGCGACGGACTGAACGGCGCCATCCCGTCCATGTTGATCACCGCCACCGTCTTGGCCAGCGGGTACAGCGGATGGCTGGCGTAGTACTCCGAGCCAAGCAGGCCCTTTTCTTCGGCGGTCACCGCCAGGAACAGCACCGAGCGCTCCGGGCGCTTGCCCTTGGCGAAGCCGCGCGCCAGCTCGATCAGCGAGGCGGTGCCGCTGGCGTTGTCCAGCGCGCCGTTGAAGATGGTGTCGCCGTTGGCATCGGGCTTGCCCACACCGATGTGATCCCAGTGCGCGCTGTAGACCACGGTCTCGTCCGGGCGCGTGCTGCCTTCCAGGCGGGCGGCCACGTTGTGCGAGGTGATCACTTCGGTCTTGACCGCGTAGTTTGCCGAGAAGCTTTCACCCTTCAGTTCCACCGGCTTGAAGTCGCGGGTCTGCGCCTGCTTCTTGAGCGCCTCGAAATCCAGGCCGGAACGCTTGAACAGTTCGACCGCCAGATCGCGCTGGATCCAGCCTTCCAGCAGCGGATGCGCCTCGGCCGGCCTGTCGCGGACCACATCGAACATGGTGTTGGTGTTGGAGCCGGCCACGGTGGCCCAGCCGTACGACGCCGGTGCGGTCTCGTGCACGATCAGCACGCCGAGCGCGCCCTGGCGTGCGCCTTCCTCGTACTTGTAGGTCCAGCGGCCGTAATAGGTCATGCCCTTGCCGTCGAAATCGCCCTGACCGGTCTCGAAGTCGGGATCATTGATCAGCACCACGGCGATCTTGCCCTTCAGGTCGACGCCCTTGAAGTCGTCCCAGTTGCGCTCATCGGCCTTGACGCCGTAGCCGAGGAAGACCAGCGGCGCGTTGCGGATATCCACTTCGCTGGCGCCGTTCATGGCCGCGCGCACCGCGATTTCCTTGCCCTGGCTGAGGGCCTGCGGCGTGCCCTTGCTGCTCAGCGACAGGGTCGGGGTACCCACAATATCGCCCTTGAGCAGCGGCACGGCCTGGGTCCACAGGCGCTTGCCGTCCTTGAGGTCGCCGCCCGGCTGCAGGCCGGCCGCAGCGAACTGCCTGCTCAGGAACGCGACGGTTTTTTCTTCACCGGCGGTGGCCGGCGAGCGGCCCTCATAGGCGTCCGATGCCAGTTCCTTGACGTCGGCGGAGATCCGCGCGCCATCGAATTTGGGGGTGGCCGCCATCAGGGCCGACGACACCGACAACGCCAACAGGCTGATTACCACTCGCTTCACGCTGCACCTCAGTACGGGACGACAATCGCCCGAGTGTAGGACAGCCGACGCGGTTTGCGGCAGTGCCGGTCTACAGGGCGGCCGCGCGTGCGAGCAGCAGGTCTTTTTCGCGCGCATTGGCGGTCAACGCGGCGGCTTCCTCGAACGCCGCCCGCGCTTCGGCCGGGCGCCCCAGCTGCTGCAGCACATCGCCACGCACCGCCGCCAGCGGCACGTAGCCACGCAGGCGTGGATCGTCCTGCAGCGGTTGCAGCAGCGCCCAGGCCGCCTCGGCACCGTCCGCGCGCGCCACCGCCACCACCCGGTTGAGCTCCACCACCGGAGAGGGATGATGATGGGCAAGCGTGGCGTACAACGCGGCCAGACGCGGCCAGTCGGTGTCCTGCGCGCGTCGCGCGCCGGCGTGGCACTCGGCGATGGCCGCCTGCAGCACGTACGCGTCAGTGCTGCCACCCAGTGCCTGCGCCTGCCGCAGTGCCGCCTGGCCGCGCGCGATCTGCAGCCAGTCCCAGCGCGTGCGGTCCTGGTCGGGCAGCAGGACCGGACGACCCTCGGCCGTGGTCCGTGCGGCGGTACGCGACGCCTGCAGCTCCATCAGGGCCAGCAGGCCGTGCACCTGCGGCCAGGTGGGCAGGCGATGCGCCAGCACCCGCCCCAGGCGCAGCGCTTCCTCGCACAGCGCCGGCCGCATCCAGTCATCGCCGGCGCTTGCCGTGTAACCCTCGTTGAAGATCAGATAGACCGCTTCCAGCACCGACGCCAGCCGCTCGGGCAAGGCAGCCTGCCGGGGCACTTCGAACGGCACCTGCTTCTGCGCGAGGGTGCGCTTGGCCCGCACGATGCGCTGGGCGATGGTCGGCTCGGGGGTGAGGAAGGCGCGGGCGATTTCATCGGTGGTCAGGCCGCCCAACAGGCGCAGGGTCAGCGCCACCCGTGCATCGGCGGCGAGGACCGGGTGGCAGGCCACGAACATCAGCCGCAGCAGGTCATCGCCGATGTCATCTTCCAGCGCGGCGGTGTCATCCGGTGCGGGCAGCGGCTGCGGTTCCAGCGCGCTGCCCCACTGTGCATGCTGGCCCGCCACCCGCTGGTGCTGGCGCAGGACGTCGATGGCGCGGTTGCGCGCGGTGGTCATCAGCCACGCTCCGGGGTTGTCTGGAACGCCCTGCTGCGGCCAGCGCTCCAGCGCGGCCAGCCAGGTGTCCTGGGCCAGTTCTTCGGCACGCCCCACATCGCCGCCCAGCATCCGGGTCAGGCGTGCGATCAGGGCCGGCGCTTCCATGCGCCAGAGGGTGTCCAGCCGGTGCGTCAGAGCAGTGTCCATGCCGCCGATCAGAGCATCGCCCCGCGCATCGCACAAGCCACCGGGCGGCTCATCCCGGCTGGCCCTCCATGTACGCGACCTCCCACAGGTGACCGTCGAGGTCCTGGAAGCCACGCTGGTACATGAAGCCGTAGTCACGTGCCGGTTGCGGTTCGCTGGCGCCGGCCTTGAGTGCCTTGTCCAACGTGGCGTCCACCGCCGCGCGGCTGGGTGCGGACAGCGCGGTGATCACCTCGGTCTGCGCGCGCGCGTCACTGATCGGCTTGTGGGTGAACTGGGTGAAGAACGACTCCACCAGCAGCATGACGAAGATGCTGTCGCTCACCACCATGCACGCGGCGTTGTCATCGGTGAAGGTGGGGTTGAAGGTGTAGCCCAGCGCGGCGAAAAAGGCCTTGGAGGCCTCCAGGTCGCGCACCGGCAGGTTGACGAAGATCATCTGCGGCGAATCGGTCATGGTCGGTATCCTTGGTGGGAGATCAGGGTTGTTTCATGCAGTTGACCATCCACGGCTTGCCGTAGCGGTCGATCAGGAAACCCCAGCGATGCGCCCAGAAGGTCTCGCCGATCGGCATCCTGACCTCGCCGCCCTCGGCCAGGGCCGCGAACACGCGCTCGGCTTCGTCCACCGACGCGACGTCGATGTTGATGGTCGTGCTGCCCTCACCCGCACCCGACGGACTGTCGGCGGCCATCAGGATGGCCTGGCCTACTTCGAGCTGGCTGTGCGCCACGTGGTCCAGGGTCTCCGGCGGCATCTCGCCGCAGCCGTCGGTGTTCTCCATCGGCGGCATGTCGCGGTACTTCATTTCCGAGGTGACCTTGCCGTTGAGAACCTTGGCGTAGAAGGCCATCGCCTCATGGGTCTGGCCGTTGAAGCTCAGGAACGGAATCAGTTTCATGGGAATGCTCCAGGGGATGCGGGGGGATGGTCAGCCGGCGTTGCCGATCTGGTCGCGCAGACGCTGTTCCTGCGCCTGTAGTTCGGGAGTGAAGGCCGCACCGAAATCCTCGGCACTGAGAACCGGCCGCAGCTCGACGACATCGCCGGCGGCGAACGGGGCGCGGGTGAGCCATTCGGTGGCCTCATCCAGCGAGCGTACCTGCCACAGCCAGAATCCACAGACCAGTTCGCGGGTTTCAGCGAACGGGCCGTCGATGACCCGTGGCGCATCGGTGCCAAAGGCGACGCGCCGGGCGCGCGAGGTGGGGTGCAGGCCCTCCCCGGCCAGCATGATGCCGGCCTGCACCAGCTGTTCGTTGTAAGCGCCCATCGCGCGGATCTCCTCCTCGGTCGGCATCTGACCGGCTTCGGTCGCCGCGCTCGCCTTGACCAGTACCATGACTTTCATCGGTGTCTCCTTCGGTGCGGGTCCGGTTGGCGGGCCCTTCATGGATACAACGTCGCAGCGGGGCGGAAATCGACACGTCGGCGAAAAGAAATTCGTCTTTCCTTTCCCTCCGCCTGTTCAGGCCATTGCCGACAGCGGGAGGGCGTCCTGGTCCAAGGGCCGTTGCGGATAGCGCCTGATGTCTCCGCCCGCGCTGCCGCAGCTTGCGGGGCCTCTTGGCAACCGGCGCTCGAGCGGCCGGGCGCGGCATCCGCTGCGGCGCTGCAACACGGCCGTTGCGGCGTCTGGGGCATCATGGACACCCCCTGCCGACACGGACCCGGCCATGCAGTTCCTGCTGTTGATCTATATCGACGAAAGCCTGCTGCAGGCCCTGCCCGGCGAGGAGTACGATCGCCTGATGCACGACTGCCTGCAGCATGCCGATGCCCTGCAGGCCGAGGGCACGCTGGTGCTGGCACAGAAGCTCGAACCGGTCGCCAGCGCGCAGACGGTTCGCGTGCGCCAGGGCCAGTCGCGGATCACCGACGGCCCCTTCGCTGAAACCCGCGAACTGCTGGCCGGCTTCAACCTGATCAACGCCCCCGACCGCGACGCGGCGATGCGCATCGCCCAGCAGTTCCCGTGGTCGCGCTTCGGCAGCATCGAAGTGCGGCCGCTGGCGGACATGGACGCCGAGCGCGAGCGCGTCGGCGCCTGAGATGCCAGCTCAGGGCAGCAGCGTGATCTTCAGGTCGCGCGGGCCGGTCGCCTCGTTGCCGCTGTAGTCGCGCGCACTGCCACGGATCACGTAGTCGCCCGCGGGCAGCGCATCGGCCTGCCAGCGTCCGGTCTCCACCAGCCCGTCGCGGACGGTATTGGTGACCAGGTAGCGGAAGCGGGTCACCGCACTGCCATGCACGGTGATGCCGCTGTCCGGTGCATAGGCCACCACGGTGGCACTGTCCTGCGGCGGCATGCGGTTGAACACGATGTTGAAGCGGGGCTGCTCGTAGCCCGGCAGGGGGTGTCCCTGCGCGTCGAGAATCTGGTAGCCGACCTGGTACAGGCCCAACCGGCGCCGTGGCAGGTTGCGGTCCACCTGATCCCACGCCTCCACCACGATCTGCACGCCCGGCCCCTGCCGTGGCACTGCCACGCGACCGTCGGCACCGGCGGCGAGCGGCTGCTCCAGATCATCCAGCAGGCTCACCGCCGTCATGCGCGGAGCCACCGTATCGGCATAGTGGACAAATCCCAGCGCCACGGCATTACGTTCGAACCCGCTGGCGCCCACGCTCAGGTGCACATGCGCCATGCGATTGATGCTGCCCAGCGGTTCGCCCGCCTGGAAGCGCGTGCCGCGCCGCACGCGGATGCGTTCCAGGTTGCCGTCCGCATCCCGCAGCTGCTGCCAGCGCGCATCCAGCGGGCGGTCGCGCGGATCGCGCCCGACCTTCATGTGGATGTATTTGAGCGTGTCCAGCGCCAGACCTTCGCCCTGCCCACCCACTGCCCAGCTTGCGGCCGGGCTGCTGACCTTGGCGTCGGCAATCGCCAGCACCGGCTGGCCCACATCGCCACGGATATCGAAACCGCCGTGCAGGTGGTGGCGGCTCTCGCCACTGAAGTTGCCGCGTACTTCGCCCAGCGTGCCCACCACTTCGTGCCAGCCATCCTGCGGGGCGAGCGGCCAGCGCCCGCCGGTGGCCGGCAACGGCGCGTCCGGCGCAGGGCCGACCAGGGCCGGTGGCGCGACCTTCCCCTCTCCCAGCGCACGCAGCCGGTGTATGCGGTAGGCGGCCGCATCGGCGAGATACAGCCCCCCCTCGGCGTCCAGCGCCAGCGCGGTCGGGCGTGCAAAGCGCGGCTGCGGCGGAACACCGGCCAGCGCAAGCTGATGGCCGTGTGCCGAGATCTGCACCACCCTGCCGTTGATGTCGCTGGCGTAGATCACCCCGTCATGGGTCACCGCCATCGACAACGGGCCACTGAGCAGGCCGCCGCTGGCGACGCGGGTGGTCAGCGTGCCATCCGGGGCAAGCTGGCGGATCGCATTGTTGAAAAGATCGGCGATCAGCAGGTTGCCCTTCCCATCCAACGTCAGCGACACCGGCGTATCCAGCCGTGCACCGATGCCGGCGCCGTCGATGTGACCGGGCACCTCGCCACCGGCCAGCGTGCGCACCTGGCCGTCGGTCTCGATCACACGGATGCGGTCGTTGTAGGTGTCGGCCACGAACACGCGGCCACCGGCATCCACCGCCACGCCCATCGGCGCATCGAAGCGGGCCTGGCCCGCCGGGCCGTCGCGGAAGCCACGCTGGCCATCGCCCGCCAATGTGCTGACCGTGCCATCGCGGGCGATGCGCCGGATCGCATGGTTGCCGGTGTCGGCCACGTACACCGTGCCAGCGGCGTCCAGCGCGATCGCCGACGGCGTGTGGAACTGTGCCTGCAGCGCCGGGCCGTCGCGCCAGCCTTCCCCCTGACCCGCCAATGTGTCCACGCGACCATCCGGATGGATGCGGCGAATGCGGTTGTTGTCACCGGCATCGGCAACGTACACCACGCCCTGCGCATCGACCGCCATCCCGTTCGGATCGGCGAAGCGGGCCTGCATGCCCGCACCTTCGCGCGCACCGGCGACACCGTCGCCGGCCAGCGCCTCGATCCGCGCCGTCCAGCCCAGCACGGTGGGCGGCGGACCCGGCGGAGGCGCGGGCGGCGCGGGCGCGTCCAGAAAGGTCCACGCCAGCAGCGCGGCCGTGACCACGGCGATTCCTGCTGCCCAGTACGCACGCGCCATGCCGCTTCCTGTCTGATGTCGGGGCCACGACGATAGTCGCTCCACGCGCGCATGCAAACCCGCCGCATCGTCAGTGGCGCACACGCGCGACTTGTGCCGATCGGCCATCCCGGGTTCAATCCCTGTTGTTGCCACGGAAGGACCCCACCATGCCCCTGCGTCGTCATGCTCTTGCACTGCTGCTCGCGTTGGCGGCCAGCAGCGCTGCGTCGGCCGCCATCAGCGTCGCCTCCGACACGCCGCTCAATGCGGATGCACAGCGTCTGGTCGATTCGGTAGCCGAGGCGATCATGCAGTCCGATCGCGGCGACACGCTCGGCGCAATGATCGTGTTCGAGCGCGTGCTCGCCGACCCGGCACTGTCCCAGGTGCCGGCAGATGCGCGTCAGGATGCCTGGGTGGCGGCCGGCATGACCGCGCTGAAGAGCGGGCAGCAGGCCGATGCCGAGCGCTACCTGCGCACGGCGCTGGCCGCGCGCGACGACGATCCCCGTGCCGTGTACCTGCTCGGCCGCCTGCAGGTGCAGCAGCAGAAGCCGCGCGATGCCGCCCTCAGCCTGGCCCGTTCGCTGCAGCTTACCGACCGCTTCAACGACGATATCGACGTCGATCTGATCGGCTATCTGCTGCATCAGCTGAAAGACGATCCCGCCACCCGCCGTACCCTGCTGCAGGCGCTGTTCGATCGCAAATGGCAGAACAAGGGGACGGAGCCGGCACGCCTGTGGCGCTCGCTGGCCACGCTGCAGGCCGAGGCCGGCGAGCAGGATCGGCTGGCCGACACCATCGCGCGCATCGATGACCCGGTCCAGCTGATCGCGCTGCGCAGCGACAAGCGGTTCGACCGGGTCGTTGACCGCGCCAGCCCACGCTTCGATCCGGCGCTGGCGGCACGGCGCCATACCGACGCCCTGCGCGTGGCCGCACTGCTGCGGCCCGAGGAAGGTGTCCTGCCGGTGCGCATGGCCGACGCCCTGCTGATGACCGGCGACAACGCTGCCGTGATCGCCATGACCGACAGCATCGCCGCATCGGTACAGGCGCAGGACCCGACGGCGCAGCGCACCTACGAAGGCGCCGACAACCTGGCGTGGCTGCTGTCCTACCGTGCAGGCGCGCAGCGGCGTCTAGGCGAGATGGACGCGGCGTTGGCCACTCAGACGCAGGCCCTGCGGTTCCACGATTCAGACGCACCCAACACGGTTCAGCACCTGCTGCTCGCTGGCTGGCAGATGTCGCTGCAGCGACCGCAGCAGGGCCTGGATACCCTGGCAGTGCTGCCGGCGGAGCTGGGCTTCTGGGAGTTCGGACGCCATTGGCTGCGCCTGATTGCGTTCCGCCAGCTGGACGACCGCACCCAGGGCGATGCCGCACGCGACTGGCTGCTGGGCCATCCCGACGACGCCGACCTGATCCTGCTCGACGTCCTGCTTGAAGAGAATCGCATGGACGAGGCGGCGGCCCGCCTGATCGCCAAGCTGCGCGCCCCGGAGGAGCGCGGCGATGCGCTGGTGTCGCTGCAGAACTACCGCACCTTGCCGTCGTTGCCCGGCGATGCCGTGCGCGACCAGCGCTGGCGCCAGCTCAAGCAGCGTGCCGACGTGCGTGCCGCGGTGCAGGCGGTTGGCCGTATCGAACGCGTTGACCTGTTTGGTTCCAACCCGACCCGCTGAGCGGTGCCGCGCGGCTCGCCGGCCTACTTCGCCGGCGTTTCCACGCGGAACCCCATTGCCTCGCGGTACCGCACATACAGCGCGCTGACCTTCTCCACGTAGGCCAGCGTCTCGGCGTAGGGCGGCACGCCCTTGTAACGCGTCACTGCACCGATGCCCGCGTTGTAGGCCGCAGCGGCCAGCACGCGGTCGCCGTTGTAGCGGCGCAGCAGCGTCTTCATGTAGCGCGCGCCGCCGTTGATCGACTGCTCGGCCGACAGTGGATCGGCCACGCCGAACTCGGTGGCCGTATCGGGCATCAGCTGCATCACGCCCTGCGCCCCCTTGGGTGATACCGCGCCGGCATCGAAACCACTCTCGGCGTGCGCGATCGCCCGCAGCCACGCATCGTCCACCCCGGTGGCTTTCGCGGCGGCCTTGAACTGCCTGGCATGCCGGTTCAACTGCGGCGCACCGACCTTGCCCAGCCCTTCATGCGCGGGCTCGCCCGGCGGCGTGGCAACGGTGAACTTCAGGAACACCCGCGAGCCGGGCAGATTGCGGGTCGAGTAGACCCGCGTGCCGTCCTGCTCGCGCTCATACAGGGTGCCGCTGAAGACCCCCATGTTTCCCCACAGGTTGGGGGTCTGCACCGCGTTGTCGTCGATCTGCCGCGGGGTGCATGTCGACCCCGGCTCGGGCGCGGTGGCCAGGCTCACCGTATTGCCCTGCACGCAGCGATACACCGTGCGCGCGCCTGCAACGCCGGGCATCAGCAACAGCAGCACAACCAGCGCGGCGGGCAGGGACAGGTTCATGGGCTCGGTGCGGGGCACGTCAGTCGTGCGGCGCGATCATCCGGCCACGGCTGCGAACCGAAGGTGAATGCCGGTCCCGGCATCAGGGCAGGCCCGCGCAGCGTCACGCCGGGCGCGAAGACCGCCTCACCAAGGACAGCATCGCCGGTGATCAGGGAGACCGGCACGATGGGCGGGCCGGCCAGGCTGATGGTCCTGCCCGAGCCCCGGAACAGGCCGGTACCGATGGCGGTCGGGTGCCGATGCCGTTGGAGAGGCTGCGCCGGCGGTGTTCTGACCCTCGAAGACGGCCCGCGCGGCCGCCCGCCCGGATCAGGTGCGAGGTGCCCGCGGTGGCCGCAGTGCGCGCGGCTGTCGGGTTTCACCCGCTGCTGCCGTGGCGGAGACCCGCCTGGGCCTTGTCCGACCACGAACGCGGGGTTTTCCTGTTCCTTTCCGTGCGCGCAGGTGGTGAGATAGGGCTTCCAGGCCACGGGCCGGCTGGCACGAGGTCTGCTTGAACCGCACCCGGAACATCGCCGTCACCGTGCTGTTCGCCCTGCTGGGCGCGCTCGTGCCGATGGCCACCCTGCTCTATTTCAACGTCAATCGCGCCAACGATGCCGCGCGGGATCGGCTGCAGTTCACGGCCGAACGGACCCTGCTGCGCGCCCACCGCGCCTACGAAGCCGGGCTGACCGCTCTCCGCCAGGCCAATGCCAGCGCGCTCGAACCCTGCTCGGCGGCCCACCTGCAACTCATGCGCGGCCTGGTGATCAATACCGTCTCGGCCGAGCAGATGGGCTATTTCCAGGACGACCGGCTGATCTGCACCTCCTGGGGGCCGATGGAGGCGCCGATCCGCCGCCCCGAGCCGGACCACCTCACCGCCGACGGCGTCGGCATCAAGCTCGACGTGCGCCCGCTGGCCGGCAATGGCGTGCCGCTGCTGGCCCTGTACTACGGCCGCTACGACATCCTGATGAACCCCGAACGGCTGGTTGACGTCATCACCGACCCGGACGTACGCCTGGCCGTGGCCAGCCCGGACGGACGCCTGATCGCCCATCAGCCGATCGCCGATCCGCAGCTGATGCTCGATCTGCTGCGCGCGCCACGCAGCGGCATGGATGCACGCACCCTGTTTGCCACCGCCCAGGACCAGCAATGGCTGGCCATCGCCACGGCGCCACGCACCCCTCTGGTGGCCAGCATCCGCCCGCTGCTCTGGCAGTTCGCCCCGGCCGGCGCGCTTGGCGCTGCCGCCGCGATCGCCCTGGCGGTGTGGCTGTCGCGCCGACGTCTGTCGCTGCGCGCCGAGCTGGCCACGGCGGTCCGGCGGCGCGAGTTCTTCATGCACTACCAGCCCATCATCGAGCTGGACACCGGCATCTGCATCGGTGCCGAATCACTGGTGCGCTGGCAGCGGCCCGACGGCAGCCTGGTGCGCCCGGACCTGTTCATCCCGCTGGCCGAGGACACCGGCCTGATCGAGGCGCTGACCGACCAGGTGATGGACAACGTCATCGCCGACATGCGCGACCTGCTGGTACAGGACCGCAGCGCCCACATCGCGATCAATCTCGCCGCCGAGGACGTCAGCAGCGGCCGCGCACTGAAGGTGCTGACGCAGAAGCTGCAGGGGACGGGCATCCATCCCCAGCAGATCTGGCTGGAGGCCACCGAACGCGGCTTCATCGACATCCAGCGCGCCCGCAACAGCCTGGCCGCCACGCGCCGTGCCGGGCACTGCGTGGCCATCGACGACTTCGGCGTCGGCTATTCCAGCCTGCAGTACCTGCAGCAGTTGCCGCTGGATGCCTTGAAGATCGACAAGTCCTTCATCGATGCCATCGGCACCGACAGCGCCACCAGCCCGGTCACCTCGCACATCATCGACATGGCGAAAACGCTGGGCCTGTTCACCGTGGCCGAGGGGGTGGAAACACCTGCCCAGCTCGCCTACCTGCAATCGCGCCAGGTCGAGTTCGGTCAGGGCTGGCTGTTCTCCAAACCGCTGCCACCGGAGGCCTTCGCCGCCTTCCATTGGCAGCGCAAGGAACAGTACGGCAAGGCCCGCGAGAACATGCAGAACCCAAACCACAGCATCACCGACTAGGCCACTGCCGGGCTCAGTCGGCGTCCACTCCGGCCAACGCCTGCACCCAGCGCGGCACCACCGGTTCACCGGCATGGAACGTGCGCGGCACGTGATCGGCCATCGCCCATCGATGGATCCAACTGATGCCACTGTCGCCGTTGTAGCCATCGGCGTGCTGGTAGGCCGGGTCCTGCAGGGCCTGCTCCAGCGAAATGAAGCGGTAGCCACGGCGCTGCGTGGCCGCCACCAGGTCCTCGAACGTTGCCGCGTTCAGCGCATTGGCGTGCATCAACCACACCTGTGCCGGCAGGCGGCCGAGCAGCTGCTGCGACTGCGCTTCGTAGTAGTCCAGCTTGTTCAGCATGTAGGGGATGTAGCCGCGGCGCAGCTGCGCCAGCCGCGCCTCGCGTTCGGCCGGCGGCAGGTCGCTGACCCGCACCGTGTCGTAGGCGAACGCCCAGACCCATTCGCTGTTGTCCACCGTCACAGGAGCGATGCGGTACCCGTGCTCCTGCAGGAACGCCGCCAGCGCGTCGCGCTGTGCCGGCGAGCGACCGGCGCGCAGGTACGGATGGCGGAACCAGCGCAGCGACTGCCCGCGCTCGGCCAGCAGCGGCCGCAGCGTGTCTTCGCCGCGCAGGATGTCCTGCGTATACGCTGGCAGGCCCACCGCGTGCAGATCGACGTGACCCCAGGTGTGGTTGCCCAGCTCGGCACCGGCGTCGAGCCAGTCGCGCAGCATCTGCACGCGCGCCGGCACCACCTCGCCCTGCTCGACCAGCTTGCCCGCGTTGACGAAGCCCACCACCGGGATGCCCGTGGCGTTGAGCGCGGCCATCAACTGCGCGTGCCGCTCGGCCAGCTCCGGTTCGGCACGTGTGTCCAGCCGCTGCCACGGCAGGTCGTCGATCGTCATCGCGATGCGACGGTCCGGCGTGGCCGCCTGCGCCAGGCCGGCCATGCACAGCAGCGCCAGCCCCCATCCACTCCATAAACCTCGCTGCACCTGCATCTCCTCCCGGTCGATGCCGACCAGCATACCGGTGCGCGATCGCCCGCTCCGCAGGCGTCACGGCAGCACCGGCTGCCAGGCGCGTGGCTGTCGCAGCACCACCGCCAACGCCGCCACCAGCACCGCCAACAGCGCCACCGGCAGCCAGCGTTCGCCCACCGTCTCCAGCATCACGCCACCGGCCACCCCACCCAGCGCGATCGCCAGGTTCCAACCGGTCACCACGAACGACTGCGCGATGTCGGCCGCCTCACCGGCGCGCCGCGCCACTGCCGTCTGGAACTGCGTCGCCACGCCGCCGAAGGCCAGCCCCCACACCACCGTGGCGGCCACCAGCACCGCCGGCGAACCTGGCCAGCAGGCCAGCGCCAGGGCGGCCACGATGAAGCCCAGCGTGCTCGCCACCACCAGCAGGCCAAGGCCGCGATCCACCCACACGCCGGTGATCCAGATCCCCACCAGCGACGCCACGCCGAACACCAGCAGCAGCCGGTCCAGCCAACCGGCCGCGCCGGCCAACGCTGCGAACGGCTCGATGTAGGTGTACAGCACGTTGTGCGCCAGCACGAACAGGAACATCGCCAGCAGCGCCGTGCGCAGCCCCGGCAGCCTCAGCACCGTCAGCAGCGGCTGGCGGGCAGCCGCACCGGGCGCCGACAGCGCGGGCAGCGTCAGCCGTGCCCACACCAGCAGCGCCACGCTGATCAGCGACATCACCCCGAACGCCCAGCGCCAGCCGATGGTCTGCCCCAGCAACGTCCCGGCAGGAATGCCGAGCGACAGCGCCAGCGGCGTGCCCACCATCGCCACCGCGATCGCGCGGCCCTGCAGCGACGGCACCACCATGCGGCTCGCATAGCCGGCCACCAGCGACCACAACAGACCGGCACTGATCCCGGCCACGAAGCGCGCCACCAGCATGACCGTGTAGTCGTGGGTCAGCGCGGTAAGCGTGTTGACCACGGCGAAGCCGGCAATCGCAGCCAGCAGCAGCGGGCGACGCGGGAGGCGCCGGGTCAATGCGGTCATCGGCAGCGCCGCCAGCAGCGAGCCCAATGCGTACACGGTGACGAGCTGTCCGACCAGCGCCCGGCTCACGCCCAGGTCGACACTCATCGGCGACAGCAGACCGGCCGGCAGTGCCTCGGTCAGAATCGTCACAAAGCCCGCGCAGGCCAGGGCCAGCAGGCCCCCCAGCGGCAGCCGCGTGACTGCGGTCGCTGCCACGCCCTGACAGGCCTCGGCCGGCGCGCTCATGGCGCCACCGCCACGGCGCAGTCGGCATACACCGCGTCGCGCAGGCGATCCACGAAGGCGCCGTGCATGCCTTCGTACAGCGTATTGGTCAGTGCGACCACGCTCAGCCCGCAGGCCGGATCGACGAACCAGCTGTGCCCATACGCACCGCCCCAGCGCCAGCTGCCGTCGGCCTGCGGCGTGGCTGCCGCGATCCGGTCGCGCAGCACCGCAACGCCCAGCCCGAAGCCCCAGCCTGGCGGGTCCGGCGGGCCCTGCTCACCCACCTGTGCGCGCGTCATCTCCGCCACGTGCGTGGCCGCAAGCCAATCGCGGTGCGCTTCGCCGCGCAGCGCCTCCAGCAGCCGCATCACATCGTCGGCCGTGCCGACCATGCCGCCACCGGCCGAGGCAAATGCCAGCGGATCGCTGGCACGGGCGAGGCTGTAGGCGATGCCGACCGTGCCGTCGAACACCGGCACCACCTCGCCTTCGCGCAGGCGGCGCGGCCGTGGCTGATCGCTGACATAGGGCGTGGCCAGCCGCGTCGGCGTGTCCGTATGAAAGCCGGTGTCGTGCATGTCCAACGGCGCGGTGACCTGCACACGGACAATCTCGGCCAGCGGCAGGCCGGTCGCCGCCTCCAGCATCGCCCCGGCCACATCCACCCCGAGCGAGTAGTGCCAGCCGTGGCCCGGCGCGAACGCAAGGGGTACCTGCGCGATCCGGCGCACGTTCTCCTGCAGGCTATGGGCGCATGCATCCATGCCATCGCTTACCCCGGCCATCGCCAGCGGCCCGTCGGCATCGGTTTCCAGGAAACGGTATCCCAGACCCGCGCTGTGACTGAGCAGATGGCGCAACGTCAGCGCCGGTCGGGTGCCATCGGCCAGCGCCGGGCGGAAGTCGGGCAGCAGCGCATGGGCCGGCGTGTCCAGCGACAGCACGCCCCTCGCCACCAGGCGCAGGGCTGCGGCCGTCACGATCGGCTTGCTGACCGAGGCCAGGCGGAACTGCGTCCCGCGCGACATCGGCCGCTGCTGCTCACGATCCGCCCAGCCCGTGGCATCGGCGTGCAGCAGCTGGCCGTGCCGGCGTACCAGCACCACCGCACCCACCAGGCGCGCGTCGTGGTGCTGCTGGCGCAGCAGGGCATCCACGGCAGGCAGCCGGGGCGTAGCGGAAAGGGCGTCAGGGGAGGAGACGGTCATCGGGGCAGTGCCAGTGGAATCGGAGCGCCACGGTAGGCGCTGCCCGCAGCGGCAAAAAGCCCGGTAACGCTCCGCACATTCCGGACAGTTTGTTCCGCAATTGCATAACACCCAGTCCCCGCAAGGGTTTCCCGCCCCCCGGCCGGCGCGCCACTGCTGTCGGCCGCCCCCGCCCCCCCCGCACTCGCTACAGTGCGGCTTTCCGCCCGTGTCCCGCCCATGTCAGCCTTGGACAATCTGGGCAACCTGCAGACCTTCGTGCAGGTTGCCGACACCCGCAGCTTCGTCGAGACCGGCCGCCTGCAGGGCATCACCGCCTCGGCCGCCGGCAAGAGCGTGACCCGCCTGGAGCAGGCGCTGGGGGTGCGCCTGTTTCACCGCAGCACGCGCAGCATCACCCTGACCGCCGAAGGCGAGCGCTTCCTGGTGCGCTGCCGTCGCATCCTCGACGAGCGCGACGCCGCCCGCACCGAGCTGGCCGATCAGACCGCCGCGCCGGTCGGCGTGCTGCGGCTTGGCCTGCCGCTGGTGGGCGACCTGTCGCTGCCGATCCTCACCGAATTCATGGCCGCCTATCCCGGCATCCGGCTCGAGCTGGACTTCGATGACCGCCTGGTGGATGTCGTCGAAGAAGGGTTCGACGCCGTGCTGCGCGTCGGCGACCCCGGCGACTCGCGCCTCAGCGCGCGCCGACTGGGCGTGTTCCCGCGCTACCTGGTCGCCGCACCGGAGTATCTGGCGTGCCGTGGCACCCCGCGCACCGCGGCCGATCTGCGTCAGCACAACTGCCTGCACTACCGCTTCCCGAGCACCGGCAAACTGGAGCCGTGGCCCGTGCCAGTCGCCCCCGGCCAGCCCCCGCTGGACCTGCCGGTGTCGATGGTGAGCAACACCATCGAAGCACGCCTGGCATTCGCCCTGGCAGGGCGCGGCATCGCCTACCTTCCCGAGCACTCCGCGCGCGACGCACTCGCCGACGGCCGCCTGCAGCGGGTGCTGGCCGACCAGATCCATGCCTGCGGCACCTTCTACCTGCTCTGGCCATCGGGCCGGCACGTGCTACCCAAACTGCGCGTCTTCATCGATTTCGTCAGCGCCCGCCTCACCGGCGTGGACTGCTGAGCAGCGCGCGTTCATCGCTGGCCACCGGTGCCTCCGTATACTGGGTTCGCGACAGCCAGTCGCCTGAGTTGCCGAGGTATGCCCGCATGCGCCATTGATGCCGCCGTCGTCTGACGGCCTGTCTCCTCACCACCCTGCCCGGCAGGGAGGAGTTCACGGCATCTATGGAGGTCGCATGACCGCATTCGCCCTTACGCTCGACCGCGTGGCAGTTACGCTGCCCGACGGCCGTGCGCTGTTTTCCGATCTTTCCCTTTCCTTCGACACCACGCCGACCGGCCTGGTCGGGCGCAACGGTGTCGGTAAAAGTGTGCTCGCGCGTCTGCTCAGCGGCGAGCTGGCCCCCACCGCCGGACGCATCCAGCGCCACGGCCACGTACAGCGGCTGGCGCAGCTCAGCGGCGTTCCGTGTGGTCGCATCGTCGACCTTGCCGGTGTCGGGCCGGTGTTCGACGCACTGGCCCGCATCGAGGCGGGCAGTGTCGATCCCGAGGATTTCGCCTGCGTCGGCGACCGTTGGGACCTGCGCGACCGGTTGCAGGCGCAGTGGCATCGCCTCGGCCTGCCCGCGCTCGATCCGCTGCGCCCGGCCGCCACGCTGAGCGGCGGCCAGGTCATGCAGGTGGCACTGTCCGGTGCCTTCCTGTCCAACGCCGACGCGCTGGTGCTCGACGAGCCCAGCAACCACCTCGACGCCTGGCACCGCGATCGGCTGCTGGACGCAATGGCGGACTGGCGCGGCGGTCTCATCGTCATCAGCCACGACCGCACCGTGCTGCAACGCATGCAGCGCATCGTCGAACTCTCGCCTACCGGGCTGCGCAGCTACGGCGGCGATTACGCCCATTACACCGCGCGGAAGCACGACGAACGCAAGGCCGCCGAGGCGCTGCTCGAGCGGCGCAAGCGTGAGCGCCGCCAGCAGCACGAGGTCCTGCGCGAGCAGCGCGAGCGGCAGGCGCACCGGCAATCGCGCGCGCAGCGCGACGCACGCACCGCCAACCAGGCCCCCATCCTGCTTGGCGGCATGAAGAACCGCAGCGAACACAGTGCCGGCCGCCTGCAGATGCAGCAGGCGGAACGGCGCGCCGCACTGGACGCGCGCGTGGACGCGGCTGCCGTCGACGTCGAACGGGAGGCCGCCATCGCAATGCTGCCCCCGGTGCTCGACGATCCCGGCCCGCAACGCGTGGCCAACCTCGTTGCCGCCGGGCTGCCGTGGGTCGCGCCACCGTGGCACACCCTCGACCTCACAGTGCAACGCGGCCAGCGCATCGGCGTGAGCGGCCGCAACGGCAGTGGCAAATCCACGCTGCTGCGTCTGCTGGCCGGCACTGTCGCGCCCTGCAGCGGCCGCGTGGACGTCTCTGCGCGAACGGCCCTGCTCGATCAGTCGCTGTCCGCGCTGCCGGCGCATGACAGTGCCCTGTCATGGCTGCAGCGCGCGCACCCCGGCGAGGATCAGGGCAGCCTGCGCACGCGCCTGGCGCTGCTTGGGCTGGATGCCGGACGCAGCCTGCGGCCGCTGCATGCGCTCAGCGGCGGCGAACGGCTGAAGGCGGCGCTGGCCGCCCTGCTGTACGCCGAGCACCCGCCACAGCTGCTGCTGTTGGACGAGCCCGGCAACCATCTCGACCTGCCCTCACTGGCGGCGCTGGAGCACATGCTCAACCAGTATCCCGGCACGCTGATCGTGGTCTCGCACGATCCCGATCTGCTCGACGCGCTGCACCTGACCCATCGGCTCGACGCCGGCGACCACGGCTGGGTCTTGCATGCCCGCTGACCGCTACCGTGGCTACTGGCGCGCCCAGGCAGGGAACGCGTCGGGCAGCACCTGCCACAGCAGCGGCCCGGCACGCATCTCGTCATCGTTGAGCAGGCACGCATCCAGTTCGGCGCGCACCGCGGCCGCATCCATCGCCACCCCGATCACCGCCAGCTCCTGGCGGCGGTCGCCCCACCACGGGTGCCACAGCCTGCGCATCGCCTGGTACTCGCCCGGGTCACCCACCTCGTCCACTGCGGGCATCGGCGCTGTCCAGCATGCCATCTGCTGGCGCGCCCACCCCACGTCGGTGTAGGGCACCGGCGTGGGCGGCAACACCGGCGCCGTGCCCTCCAGCCCGTCCGCCACGCGCTCCCGCGCGGCGTACCAGAAGCCAGCGGCCTGGGTCTGCATGGCCGGACCGACGCCGGAGAGCTCACCCACCCAGTCCATCCGGTTGGCCAGCCAGAAGAAACCCTTGCTGCGGATGACGCTGCCCAGCCCATGCTCCAGCACCCGCGCGAAACGCTGCGGGTGGAACGGTCGCCGCGCGCGGTACACGAAGCTGGTGATGTCGTACTCCTCGGTCTCCGGTGTATGCCCGCCGCGCAGCGCCTGCATCCAGCCCGGTGCCAGCTGCGCACGCACGAAGTCGAAGCGTCGCGTGTCCAGCAGTTCATGCAGCGGCACGTCCCCCCGCGACGCGAGCAGCAACCGCGCGTCGCGGTTCATCGCGCGCAGCACCGCCAATGTCGATTGCAGCGTGTCGTCATCGGTGAGGTCGCATTTGCTCACCACGATCACATTGGCGAACTCCACCTGCTCGGCCAGCAGCGTAACCACCCCACGTGCATCGTCCTCCCCGACCTGCTGGCCGCGGTCGGCCAGGCGGTCGGTCGAGCCGAAGTCGCGCAGGAACTGCTGCCCGTCCACCACCGTCACCAGCGTGTCCAGCCGGGCGATGTCGTTGAGGCAGAACCCGTCTGCATCGCGCACCTGGAAGGTGGCGGCCACCGGCATCGGTTCGGCGATGCCGGTCGACTCGATCAGCAGGTAGTCATAGCACCCCGCAGCCGCCAGCCGCTTCACTTCCTGCAGCAGGTCATCGCGCAACGTGCAGCAGATGCAGCCATTGCTGAACTCCACCAGCGTCTCTTCGGTGCGGCTCAGCGCCGCGCCGCCATCGCGCACCAGCTGCGCATCGATGTTGATCTCGCTCATGTCGTTGACGATCACCGCCACGCGCCGTCCCTCGCGGTTGCGCAGGATCTGATTGAGCAGCGTGGTCTTGCCGGCGCCAAGGAAGCCGGACAGCACCGTCACCGGCAGGCGTGAATCGGGGGAAGGACGGGAGGCAGTCATGGCAGGGCAGGCAGCAAGGAGAACCGAAATGTTACTATATAACATTCGAAAACCAAGGCCCCCCGCCATGAAGCGATCCTCCGCCCTGCTCGATGCCGGTGCCCTCGCCCTCTCCGGCCTGTGTCTCCTGCACTGCCTGGCCCTGCCGTTGCTGGCCGCCACCCTTCCGTTGATGGGGGTATGGGCCGAGGCCGAGTGGGTGCACGCGCTGTTCGTGGCCATCGCCGTCCCGCTGACCGGTGTGGCCCTGTGGCGCGCGCACCGTCAGCGGCCCCTGCCTGCGGCAGCGCTGATCAGCGCCGCCGCCGGCCTGCTGTTGCTGCTCGCCGGCGCACTCGGCTGGCCCACGCACGACAGCGAAACGCCCCTGACCGTCGCCGGCAGCCTCCTGCTGGCCAGTACCCATGTCTGGAACGCGTGGCGGCGGCACCGACACTGACCTCCGGCACGCCGCCTGTGGCAGCGCGGTCTACCGCACGCGCATGGCTCAGCGCATCACCATCATGCCGGCGATGAACACCACCAGCGGCGCGGCACTCACCACCGCGCCCACGATGCCCAGCCACGGCCACCGCTCCTGGCGCACGCGCGCGCCCACCGTGGCCATCAGGCCGATCACCGCCGCGGCCAGCACACCGATGGCCGCCCCCGTGGTGCCTTCCGCCGTGGCGGCGGCACTGCCCAGGTGTGCCGCCACGTAACCGGCTGCACCGCCAAGCGGCAATCCAAGGAAACTGGCCAACCCCAACCACGGCGCGCGTGCGGTCCGCGCTGGACGCGGCGCGGTAGTCAACGATGGTTCGGAGCTCACTCGCGTTCTCCCAGGGCGAGCCTCCACGCTTCACCACCTGTCGGCGTCGCAGCCACCCTTGCCGCCCGCACGGCGCACGGCCTGCACGGCGTCTTTGCACGCTCGTCCTAGAATGCTGCAAGGCCTACAGGGAACCGCCATGCGTCACTCTCTCCGCCCGTCCATCTACAGCGTGATGCTCCGCGCCGCGCTGCCGCTCACGGCGTGCCGAAACGGCACCAACAGCGCCAACGTGTTTTCCGCCGATCCCATGCTCGGCTGCTACGCCACCCACCCGCGCAAGCCGGCGGAGTTCCGCATCGAGCAGCAGCAGGGCCGCTACTACGTATCCTTCCAGCGCGACGATCAATGGCAGCGTGAGCCGACGCCTCTGCAGGAATCCACACGCGCCGATATCGCGCGGTTCTTCAAGGACGACGCCGACCAGATCGGCAAGGCACTGGTCAGCCCCCGCGGCGGCTTTGGCCTGTTCAAGTTCAATGCCGGCGCCACCCTCAAAGGCAAGGCATCGGACAGCGACTACATGGGCCTGCTGCTGATCGGCGCCGGCCCCATTTATCCGGTCGCATGCCCCTGAGCGTCCCCTGCCGCCCCGGGTAGCGGCCCAGCGCCAGCGGTTCCGCCCCCCGGTTGTGCGGAACCCTGGCGCTCCCCACCTGGCGTCATGGCTTCGCCGGGTGCCCGCCCATGTGGCGTGTCGTCGACTCCCCAGCCGTCACGCCCCTGCATCGCCGCCACCTGCACGGCCCCCACCGGCATTCCCTGCCCATACTTCAGCATCCCCTTGCATCCTCCTGATCCATCCCACTGGCCGCGTCTTCGTCCAGGGCGCTGCCCGTTCCCGGTTCCCGGCACTCCCCAAACCCCGCCACCGGCCGCCCGACGCCCCGATGGATTGAACTGAGCGGCCACTGCCGGGCATCGCGGACATGCCCGTGCTTGACCGGGTTCTCATGCACGTACGCCACATGACGCGCCAGATCCGCATCGTCCAGGATGCGATGCTCGCGGAACCCGCTGTGCCAGAGCGGACGCACCTGCCGGTCACGGCGCAGGACGGCGCGAGGCGGGTTGCCCGGCAGGTGCCGGTCGAACACGGCCTGGATCTGGCTCCAGCGTTGATGCCCTTCGGTGTCCCCTTCCGGCAGCGTCCAAACGCCGTGCAGGTGATCGGGCAGCACGACGATGGCGTTGATGCGGAACGGGCGCACCACCCGCGCAATCCGGAACGCCAGCCGCAGGTAGGTGGCGTGCTCCACCAGCAGTTGGCTGTGACCATCACGCAGGTGCGCACTGAAGAAGTACGTGGCACCGGGCGACCAAGGGCGGGTAGGCGGGGACATGCGGCCAGTGTGCGAATCCCACCACGCCGGTGCGATCAGGGGATGCCGCAGCTCGCACCGGGAATGCGCCGCACCAACGCGTCAGGGACTTGCCTACACTTGACCTCTGCCGCCCTTCGGTCACGCCATGCGCCGCCCCCCACTTCTGCTGGTCTCCCTGATCCTGCTGCTCGGTGCCTGCCGTGATGGCCACAGCACCGGCCAGGGCCGGCTGATCGGCTGCTATGCCGACACCTCCCGTGCCAAGGAATCAGTGAAGGTCGTGCGCGAGAACGGGGCCTATGTCATGTCGTTGCGCGAGGGCCAGCCCTGGCGGCGCGTCGATACCCCGCTGGGCACCGCCCTCGACGCCCAGATCGCCACCCGGTTCAGCCCGGAAGATGCGGCCGGCATCGATGACATTCTGCTGACGCCCGATGGCCTCAACGGAGTTGCGCTGCTCAAGCCGGATGCCACATTCCAGGGCCAGGCCAGCGCAGGAAACCCGGTCGTGATCGAACGCGGCCGTCCGCGGCTGATGGTAAAGAAACGGTGCCAGTGGCTGTTCGCGCGCGGGCACTATCTCCGTCACGGCGGTTGATGGCCGGCGGCGCATTCCGCCTGCGCGGCAAGCAGCAGGCGTGAGGTCATGTGCCGGTAGGAGGTGCTCTCCAGCCGCTCGGCGGCGGCCGAGGCCGGCGGCAGCACCCGGGCGATGGCCTCGGTCAGCGGCACCGACCAGTTCAGGCGTGGCGTGTCCGAAGGCCCCCCCATCTGCCACGGCAACATGCGCACCTTCTGCGACGTGGACTGCACCACCGACGCCGTCCCGTCGTCGTAGCGGATCGTCATGCGCAGTGAGGGGGCATCATCGGTCCAGCCATAGGCATCGCTGTAGTAGGCAAGCAACTGCGCGCGCAACGCATCACCGCCCAGCGCCGCGCCCATGCGTTTGCGGAGGTCCGCCGCGCTGCAGCCCGGAGAGGCCATGTCCCGCGGCACCACGTCCTCGATCAGGGCGTCCGGACGCAGCCGTCGCGCGGCCATGTCCACCGCACGTTGCCGGGACCACACCGGTGCCGCCGCCGCACGCAGCACTTCGGCCACACGCTGCGGCGGTACCGTGCCGGTGGTGACCGTCGCGGGGCCGCCGCGCCACGTCACTTCGGAGGTGCGTTCAAAGACACGATGCCCGGCGCCCTGCTGCAGGCGATGCACCTCCTCGACGTCCTCGAAGGGGCCTTGTACGAACGTGATCTCGATGCTCGCCACCTCGTGCAGGCGTACTGGCGGCCCCACATCGTCCGGCTGCCCACAGCCGGTCAGGCTCAGCAGCACGGCCAGCATCACGCCGGCTCCCACCCCCTCGCCCGCCCGGGAATGCCAAGGAAATCGGGACTGCTCGATGGCTGCGTTCATGGTCCGCCCGGAGGTTAGCGCTCGTGCCATGCCTGGGCGTTCCACCCACATGGTGCGCTCCGATTGTAGACCGGCCATCCTGCGGCAGCGCATCCCGGTCACACGGCCCGGCCGCGTTCTCGGGTACGATGCCCACCCCTTGACTGCCCTGTCGCCCGGCTGCCCCGCAGCACCGGCGCCCCCGATCCCGTGCCCCATTACACCGGCCCCCTGCTGACCCGCCCGCTCGCCGATGCCCTGCTCCGCGCCCGCGATGCCGGCACAGGCGAATGGAGCGGCTCGCTGGATCTCGGCCGCAGCACCGGCACCGCCATTCTCGGGGCCGACCGCTGGCGCTGGCACGGCCAGTCCTACGCCTACCCCGGCAAGACCAAGGACCGCACGCTCTACTACTGGGATGGCGAGGACTTCGCGCCGATCTCGCGCTTCGGCTCAGCGCTCATCAAACTGGTGCCCACCGACTGGGACGCGCCCACCTTCGAGATCGACGGCATCAAGATGCTGCCCAGCGCGCAGGTGTCGCCGTTCGAGGATGCCCGGCGCAAGGTCGCGCTGATCGCCCCGGCGGGCAAAACGGTGCTGGACACCTGCGGCGGGCTCGGCTACTTCGCTGCCTGCTGCCTGGAAGGCGGTGTCACCCGCCTTCTCTCGTTCGAGAAGAATGCCGATGTGCTGTGGCTTCGCACGCTGAACCCGTGGTCGCCGGATCCGGAGGCCGCCAGCAGCGGCGGTCGCCTGTCGCTGACCCATGCCGATGTATCGCAGGCCATCGAAACGCTGGAAACCGCCTCCGTCGACGCCATCCTGCACGACCCGCCGCGCTTCGGCATCGCCGGTGAACTGTACTCCCAGGTGTTCTACGACCAGCTCGCCCGGGTGATCCGCAAGGGCGGCCGCATGTTCCACTACACCGGCGCACCCAACAGACTCACCAGCGGCCGCGATGTGCCGCGCGAAGTGGCCAAGCGCCTGGAGAAGGCCGGCTTCAAGGCCGAGCTTGCGCTGGATGGCGTATTGGCCATCAAGCGCTGAACGCGGGCGCATTTACCGCCTGAAGCTGAAACTCCCGAGACCGCGCGACCAGCGCGCCTGGCCCGCCACGCTTGCCGCGCTGGAGCAGAACTGCCCCCGCCATTCGCCGCGGCCAACGCGGCGCTCCAACCGGTGCGTGGTGGCGTGGCTGCGATGCGCACCATGTTCACGGAACAGCAGCTGGAACTGGCGCCGCTCGAAAACCCCGCCCAACAGCCCGCCGCTGATCTCCGCACGCTGCCGATGGCTGCCGGTGTAGTTGCGCACGCTGCCATCGGCATGCACGTCGCGCACGCGCTCGGCGATTCCCTCCACCCGCCCACGGCGCTGGGACAGCATCACCAGATACGTCACATCCATACCAGGCGTCTCGCTCGCGAGCGAGCTCTGCTGACGGGTGGTCATGGTCCATACGCCGGAGATATCCGGCACGCGCGTGGCAGCCAAGACCCCCAGGCCCACCATGCCACCGGCCGCAACGCAGCCCAGCATCGGCCCCGCCCACGACGACCACCACATCGATGCATCCACACCTGTACTCCCAACCGGTTCTCGGTGGCGATTGTTGGAAATGCCGTACGCGATGACCATTGGATCGGTTGCAACTGCCTGGCCCCACGACGCCGGCACGCTACTGCACCCATCGCAACGGTGCGCAGCGCGCATGCGGAACTGAGACGCCATTCCGTGCGGACACGCGCCCCGCGCTGGCAGGCTGGCGCTCCGTCCTTCAGGAGCCTCCGATGCCCTCGCCCGATCACGATTGGCTGCTCGCTTTCGACGAGGAGCTGTGGCGCGTCTACGCGCTGGATCACCACATCGCCGGGCTCGACACGGTGCTGCTCGCCCGCTACGCCCATCTGAGCGGTGCGCAGGCGGCGCGTCAGTTTGCGGCTGACCACGCGGTCGTACCCGTCGTTGCCTGCGCGAAGTGACGCATGCAGCCTCATCCACAGACATCGACGCTGCCCACACATGTCGCGTTCAACCCGTTTCCGCACGCACTGCGTGACGCACTGTGCAGGACCGTTGCAGAACGGCACGTCGCCAGCGGCCAGCGTGCTAGAAGACTCCCCCGCGTCCAACCCAGGGTATGCATATGCGAATGCTCATCGTCGTGGGCGACCGCACCAGTAGCGGCGGCCGTGTCATCACCGGTTCGCCCTTCACCGACATCGAGGGCAAGCCCCTCGCCCGCATCAACGACTACGCCACCTGCCCCGCGCATGGCGGTGCCTTTCCGATCGTTTCCGGGGACACCACCCTCATCATCGATGGCCAGCCGGTGGCACGCGAGGGTGATCGTCTGGCCTGTGGCTGCAGCCTGACCGCCGGGCAGCAGCACCTGGTCCATGTCGACGATGGCCCTGCCGCGACCACTGCCGTGGCGAAGGCACCGGCGGCATTTAACGCACCCGCGCGCCCGCAGCAGACCACCCCCATCTGCGAGCGCTGCCTGCGGAGTGCCGGCGAGCGGGGCACGGCCTTTCTGTCGCGTGCCGCATGATCGCCTACGTGATCCTCGACGCCGCCGTGCGCCCCGACACGCCCGAGGCGTTGTTGCGCCTTGCCCCCCCGGCCAGCTACCGCTCACTGTTCCTGGGCACTCCCGATGCGACGGCCTCCACCTCCGGGCCGTGGCTGCTCGCACCCGCCGATGCGCCGCAGCTCGCACAGTGGTTGGCCGAGGTAGAGCGCCAGCACCCCAACGGCATCACCCTGTTGACCAGCATGCGCCCCTTCGAGACCGTGTTCGCGCACCTGCAGAGGCTGCTCACGCTGCGCCTCCCCGGCGGCGGTGCGGGCCTGCTGCGCTACTACGACCCGCGCGTGATGGAGCAGCTGCACCGGGTGCTCACCGCCGAGCAACGGCATGCCCTGTTTGCGCCGTTCACCGGCTGGCGCACCTGCCGCGGGCAATACCTGCCGGAGTGAGGGAGCGCGCACGTGCACACCGGGTGCGGCAGAATGGACCCACCATCTGCGCGCCAAGGAAGGAAACGTGCTGCCTGTAACGTCCTGGCACCTTGCATGGCTTGTCGTGTTGCCGGCGATGGCAGCGGCCACTCCGGCGCGCGTGCCGCTGGCCTGCGCCGGCGACTTCGCCCGCGCCTGGGCCGACACCGCCGCGCAACTCACCGATGGTGAACAAGCCACCACACTCGTGGATGCGCTGTTGTGCCGCCCCGACAGCGAAGGCGCGCAGGACTATCTGAGAGCGCATGGAGCGGGTGCCGCACCCGCGGGGCCAGATGCCCCCGCACGCCCTGCCAACGCGGTGCCCCTGCCCACCCTGCAGGCCACGCACGCGGAGGCGATTGCCGCCCATCTCCGCCCTGCGGAGGCGCCGGTGGCACCGGAAACCCGCGATATCCACCTGGCCGTGCGCGCGGCGGGCTGCGCGGACAGCTACCAGCTGGTCTACACCGGCCACAACGACTGGCGGCTGGCAGGCTACGTGAGCGCCTGCCATTGATGCAGGGGCGCGCAGTGACCCACTGCGCGCCCGATACCCGAAGGCGTCAGAGCGCGATGCGCGCCACGCTCTCCCGGCTGCCCTCGGCATCCTTGTCGCCGTTCTTTATGGTTACGTACAGCACGTTCTTCTTGGCATCCAGCGCCAGGCTGTTCGGATGCGTCGGCACCGAGTACGTCTTCAGCAGCTTGTAGTTATCGCTGTTGTAGGCCGTCACCGTGCCCGCTTCGCGGTTGGTCACGTACAGGCGCTTGCGCTTGGCATCCAGCAGAATACCGAGCGGACCGGCGTCGGTGGGGATGCTGGCCAGCTCCTTGCCGGTGGCGCGGTCCAGCACCAGCACACGGTTGCCCGGGTGCTTGGACGCAAAGCCCGAGCTGCTGGCCTGGTACTTGCGGATCATCGCCGAGCCCTGGTCGGTAACGAACAGGCGCTTGCCGGCGGGATCCAGCGCGATGTTCATCGGCTGCTCGGCACTGATCGGGAAGCGCTGCTCCACCATGCCGCTGTCGGTGCCCACCACCACCAGCTCGGCCAGCAGGTTGGAGGTGTACACGCGCTTGCCCTTGGCATCCAGCGCCAGGCCCGGTGCCTTGGCATTACCCAGGCCCGGAATGGTGTCGATCACCTTCAGCGACTGCGTATCCACCACGAACAGCACGCTGCCCTCGCCCGAGTGGCCGGTCACGTACAGGCGGTTGGCCGGGCCATCCACCACCAGCTCGCGCAGGTCGTGGGTGTAGGCGGCCTTGCCATCCTTGCCCACCTTCTTCTCCATCAACTGCACAATGCCCAGCACCCTGTGCGTAGCCGTATCGAGCACCGTGACCGAGGTATCCACGGTGTTGCCGAGGTACAAGCGGTTGTTGGCGTCGTCCAGCACCATGCCGAACGGCTTGCGCTCCAGCGGGATCTGGGCCTCGAGATCGAGGTTGGTGGGGTCCAGCAGCAGCAGCTGCGGCTGGCCGGCGCTATCGCCAAAGCCACCGGACGAGGCGACATACACGACATCCACCTTGGGGCTGTAGGCCAGTTCGTACAGGCCCTTGGCAAGGACGCTGCGCTGAATGGCGGCCTCGGTGCTGGCCGGCGTGGCGGCTTCGCCCACGGCGAAGGCAGAGGGAGCGCCCAGCGAAAGGGTGACGGCGAGGGCCAGGGTGGCCGAACGGAGAAGGGAACGAGGGTTCATGCAGGCGTCCTTGATGACAGTCAGGAAGAGAAGTCCTTGGCTCGCATGACCGCGTGACGCGGCCAATCCCACACTGTGAAGAGGTGGGGAGGCTGGCTGGCCCGAGGATGTTAACAGGAAGCCGAGCCCCGCCGCAGACCCATGCCCCATCACCGCTCCACCCCACTCATTCCGCCCCGACCATCGGCACCAACATGCTGCGGATTCGGTGCCATGTAGTTGCTCAGGGTAGAGACTCATGTTTGGTGTCGCGCATATGAGCGCAATGTTCATAACAGCCGTGAATCAGTAACAGGCAACAGCCCAAGTTCGGCCAGACGTATCTCCACGCGATTGGCCTGCTCTACGGCGCTTGCGTCGAACAAGTCGAGGTTCTCTGTTGCCATGATCAGCGTGCCCTCACCAGCATGTTCCATGCGGGCGGCCTCTGGAATCTGGTCGGCGGTGAGCCGCCGACCCACATAGCCCATCCAGCCCAGGAACTCTCTGTGCGGGAAGGCGCCGCAGTGGAGGCTGTAGAGCTTTCTCTCCTTGCCCCAGCCCTGCTGGACATTGGTGTTCACAAAGTTGACCCTCGAATCGTGCGCTAGTGCACGTAGTGAGGCCCATACCAGTTCAGTCGGCGAGGGAAAGACCTGTTCAATACGATTGATCTCAAGCTGTACTTCTCCGGGCCCCGGATTGATGGAAAGTGAAATGCTGCCACGCGCCAACCACTCTGCCTCGCTCGTGACGTTCGTGAGCAGGACACCGCCGCTCAAGGAAATAGGTGCGCTCGGGTACTCGAGCTGGAACGCGTCCTTGCCTGCCTGTATCCAGGCTGTCATCCGCGCCCGATCATCAAACGCAATGCGCGTGTCGGTAGGCTTGGCAAGCATTGACCACCAGTGCTGGAAGCCAACATGAGCTGCCGCCAGGCGGGCGATCAGACCCGCCGAGTAATCGTACGTCTCAGACGCGGTCAGAACGCACGGCACTATCTGACAGGAGATGGAGATGTTCATGTGGCGTACCTCATTGGGATGTAGATCGTCTGGATAGATGCGTCAGCGGATTCGGCGCTTCAAACGCCCGCGTGCCAGCGAGAGCACCGCATCACCCTCCAAGACCAGCTCCTCTCACCGCCAAGAGGCCCAGCTCGGCCATTGCGATTTCGACGCGGTTGACCTGCTCAACTGAGCGCGCGTCGAAAAGGTCTATCGACTCCGTGGCCAGAATCAGTGTCCCTGGACCATGACGCTCTATACGCGCCGCATCGGGAATCGGCTGGGCGCTGACGGGCTGGTTTACGTACCCCATCCAGCCGATGAAATCGCGATGCTGAAACACCGCCAGCTGGCTGCTGTAGTGTCGCCTCTCTCCTCCCTTTGCCTGCTGGACATGGGTTTGCGCAAAGGTCGCCTGCGGTCTGGACGTGAGCACCTTGAGCAGCCCCCACATTACGTCGCATGGGGAGTCGTAGATCTGCTCTAATCGATTGATCTCCAGCCTCAACTCGCCCATTCCCGGCCTGATCGAGAGCGCAACACTTCCTCGCTCACGCCAGCTCGCTTCGTCCGGCGCGTTCGTCAACAGAATGCTATGGTTCGCGAGAGAACTCGTGCCTGGATACTGCTTGTCAAAGTAGGCACATCTGGCTTCGATGCGCGTGATGATCTGCTCTCGGTCGGACATAGGAATGTCCGCCTCATCAGCGGAGGATGGCATCAGCCACCATTGTTCGAAGTGTGGATGGACCGTGGCCAGCGTGCTTACCCGTCGGATCGCCTCCTCGTAGATCATGGCTGGTGTCAGTTTTGCTGATACCTCCTTGCAGACAAGCGTGACTTTCACCGTAGAACGCCTTTTGCGGTGGTGGTGGCAAACCGATATTCTGAGGATGCCCACCGAGGGCAATGGAACTCTATGTACGACATGCAGTGGGCTACCTGAGACTCGGATCAAGAACAGGAAGAAGGCCAAGCTCGGCAAGGCCGATCTCAGTTCTATTCGTTTGCTCGATAGCTGCGTGATCGGCAAGATCCAGCACTTCCGTTGCAAGAATCAGCGTGCCGCGGCCCTGTGCTTCCATGCGCGCCGCTTGTGGTAATTGATCGGCGGACAGCGGCTTGTCCACGTAGCCCATCCACCCCAGGAATTCTCGGTGCTGGTAGACGGACCGATCGTAGCTGTACAGAACGATCTCCTCCGCAACCCTTTGTACGATGTTCGTGTTTGCAAAGGTCACACGAGTATCGGACGAGAGCGCCTTCAGCAGCGACCAGACGACATCCCGGGGTGTGGCATACAACTCGCTTACTCGCGATATCTCAAGGCAGATGCGACCCGATGCGGGCTTTACCGAAAGAAACACCTTTCCTCGCTCTCGCCACTGCTTGTCGCTTTCTGAGTTCGTAAGCAGAACACCGATGCTGCCGTCGGACTCCGCATTGGGAAAGGCCTTGAAGAGCTTCCTATCAGACCGTTGAGTTGACGCTGAGGTGGCATCGGCGTCGTCAAGAGAGATGTAAGGGTCCTTTGGTCCGTCGGGCACAACCCACCACTTGCTGAAGTCGGTGTGCACGTTGGACAACCGTCCAACCAACTCAGTTGCTTGACGATGGACTTCCAGTGAGTCAGAGCGCGTCGAGGGCAGGTAACAGTTCATGACAATCTTCACAGGTTGATACCCAGAGCAAAGGGAGCAGTTCGATTCGAGGCATCGTCCAGACAGGCCGCATCGCGGGTTCGGGTGACCGGCGAATCCTTAAGGACCACCCTGTTACGCATCGCTGCTGCCACGACTGCAGCGGCTTTGACCAGCAACTGGATCAACCTCAACACGGCAGGTGTAATGGTCGCCATTACTTACCCGCCAAGTGCGCATCGGTCACTGGGAGAAGGCCAAGCTCTGCAAGTCGAATCTCAACCCGGTTCATTTGCTCCACCGAGCGGGCATTGAACAGATCTGCGTCTTCTGTCGCCATGATCATCGTTCCCCGCCCATGCCGTTCCACGCGTGCCGCGTCAGGAACCTGAGATTCATCGACAGGTTGGTCCACATAGCCCATCCATCCCAGGAACTCTCGATGCGGGAAGACGCTGCAGTGGAGGCTGTAGAGCCGTCGCTCTCTGCCCACGGTCTGCGTGATGTTGGTTTGGGCCATCGTGATCTGCGCATCTGCCGTTAACGCTTTAAGCAATGACCAGACCAACTCCGCAGGCCTCTCCTGAGCGACATGAAGCCTGCCGATATCAAGTCGGATCTCGCCCGGACCCGGATTGATGGCGATGGCAACACTTCCTTTCGCTGCGCATTCTTCCTCGCCCTCAGCGTTTGCAAGCAGTATCCCGTTACTCGCGGACAACGAGACCCCTGGATACTTCGCGCGGAAGTCATTCTCCTGCTTTGCGATCAGCTCGATCATGCCTTCGCGATCCTCAAACGCTATTGGTGAGCCTCCTGCCTGGCTCGGTACAGACCACCATTTCCCGAATTCGGCACTAGCAGAAGAAAGACGGCTTAGGACATCTCCGGCATGTTCGTATAGGTGCTTGGCCTCAAGGACCTGCGGCCTCATCTTGCATCGAATGGTTGCTTTCATGACCTACTTCAACGATCCACGCGCAGCAGGCAGAAGACTCAACTCAGCAAGTCCAATCTCAGTTCTGTTTGCCTGCTCAACCGCCGCGCGATCACCCAGGCCCAGGGCTTTGGTTGCAAGAATGAGCGTGCCGCGACCGTGTCGCTCTAGGCGAGCCGCCTGAGGCAGCTGGTCGGCCGCGAGTGGCGCGTCTACATACCCCATCCACCCCAGATACTCCCGGTGACGGAACACACGTCGGTCGCCGCTGTACGTCATGATGCTACCGGCCACCTTCTGCAGAACATTTGTCTGCGCGAAGGTCACACGCGAGTTGGACGTCAGGCCTTGGAGGAGGCTCCAGACCAGCGTCGTCGGCGTTGGATAGAGCTCCTGGAGGCGACCGAGTCTGAGCCTCAGGATGCCGCTGCCGGGGTGAATCGCAAGGGAGACCTTTCCACGCTTCGCCCACTCTGCGTCTGTGGCAGCATTGGTCAGGTGGATAGCGGTGTTCGCCTTCTGAATGTGAGCGACCACCTTCTCCCGTTGGGCCAATAGGATGGCGTTATCTCGTGGACCTCGCGGAACCGTCCACCATGCCTCAAAGTCCGGATGTGTTCTGGCGATGCGCGCCACCCACGTGGATGCGTCCTCCCACATTTGCGCGGCGGTCAGGTCGTTGGGTGGGGAGTGGCAGACCAACGTGATGTTCACGGGTGCAGAAGCGATGGGACAGCATCGCGGCCAGCAATGAGCCCTACCGATCTCATGACAGCCGCGGATCCGTCACAGGAAGGAGCCCAAGTTCGGCAAGCCGTATCTCGACACGGTTTACCTGCTCCACGGCCGCAGAACTGGACAGGTCCAGCAAGTCAGTGGCGAGGATGAGGGTGCCCTCGCCAAGCCGCTCCACCCGCGAGGCTTCTGGCAACTGCGCTGGCAGTAGCGCTTGATCCACGTACCCCATCCAGCCAAGGAACTCTCGATGCGGATAGACACCACGATGCATGCTGTAGACCAGCGACCTCCCATCAACACGCTCGTGAACATCCGTTTTCGCATACGTTACCCGCGAATCTGATGAAAGCGCCTTCAACAGTGACCAGACCACTTCACCCACCGGAGCGAGTACTCGCTCCGCTCCGTAGACAGAGAACGTCACCTCGCCCATTGCCGGCTGAACAGACAGGGTAATCCTCCCCCGCTCCCGCCACTGCAGCGTGCTGCTGGCATTGGTGAGCATCAGGCCTGTGCTTCCTCTATCTGCAAGCATCGGAAATTCTGCGCGATGCTTCGCACTCATCGCCTTGATGAAGGAGAGGATTGCGTGCGAGTCATGGAAATCGACGAAGGGAACGTTAGGTGCGTCTGGAAGCTTCCACCAGCTCCTTAGATCCGGATGCACCAAAGAGAGTCGCGAGATGCAACTTGCCGCCTGTTCGTACACCTGGATTGGCGTGAGGCTCATACTCGGCGTCTTGCAGATCAGGGTGATGTTCATCGCGGAATTCTTATGCCGAATGGCGTGAGCTTTGCTGAGTGCGCGGGAATCCTGGCTAGGATCAATGCGGCTTCGTAGACCTTCGAGTCCATGAAGTGCCATTCAAGTGAGCCTTTCGACCCTGCGCTCGCCACTACGCTCTCTTGGGAGAGGAACTTTTCTCTCCAGCCACGGAACTCGTGCTCCATAAATGGGTACTTGGGCAGGCCGTCATCGCCGAGAAAATGTCCGTAGTTCGCCTTGCTCTCCACAACTGTGCACTTGCTACGCCAGAAGCCATCAAACGCAATCCCACCGAACATCCACTCCAACGTCGTGTACTTCCCACCTGTGCCAAAGAAGTCCTTAAGCATCGACAGCTCGATGTTGACGATGCTGTTCGAGTTGTCTCCAGCCCTCACGTAGCCAAACCGCTCCGGCCCCGCGTGCAGATTCGCGACGTAGAGCTGGTAGTCGTAGTTGATGCGGTTGCTCTTGGCGATGTACCGCGGGGTGGGCGGCGGCCCGATCCGTCCGTTGATCAGCAGGCACTGGTCGCAGTCGGCGTCATCGGACACCTCCGAGCAATCCGCCTCGCGCGCGCGGGTGCCGGGCCGATCCTTCACGGTCTCCTTGATGCCCATCGCTGCCGCCGCTGCGGCAGCCGCTTTGCCGAGCAGCTCAAGCACCTTTCCCACGGCGGGTGCCGGCGTGGCAGCCATTACGCACCGCTCCGGGGCGTGGGCCAGCGGTGGGAGGCGGCCAGAGCCGCCAGCAGATCGGCGGCAGCCAGGTTGGGGTCGTCTGCCTGGCGAATGGCCAGGTCCACCGTCATTTCGCGATGTAGCGCGCCTCCGCTGCCGACGTCGGTCTTCGTCCACCGCACCAGCACCGGCAGGCGGGTGATGCCCAGCTCGTAGGCGGCGTAGGTGTAGCAGCGCTCGGTTTCGGCTGCCAAGGTGCGGTTGTCCAGGCCGATCACGCGCTCTGGCATGTCGCGGCGGATTTCATCGGCCAATCGGGGCAGGAACGTTGCGGGGTATGGCAGGCGCAACAGCGCTTCCTGTCGTGCATCCAGCGTCAGCATGTGGTCTCCTCCGTGAGGCTGACAGGCTAGCAGTGGCTCTGAGCCCGCCTATTGATGTGGCTCACAGAGAAGGCTTGCGTGGGATCACGGTTCGGGTACGGTGCACAGATTCCTAGGTGCCGCTTTGCGGTACACGGGGTGAGCCCGCGGAATGCGCGGGCTCAGCGCCGCCCGCTGATCAGGTGGATTGAACGCGCGGCCCCATCAGCGTGTGCCAAACGGACACGCGCTCCAGCCGTGCTGCCGGCGTGCCAACGCCTCGAGGTCCTGCTCGCCACTGTCCTCGTGCGGCGGCGGCTCGGGTGTGCCGGCTGTGTACTGATCGATAGCTGCTGCCTTGGCTGCGCGCTCGACCGGTTCAGCAGCTCCGGTTGCGCCGGCGGCGCTCTGGCCCGCCTGCCGCGCCACATACTCGCGCATCAGGCGTTGAAGCACCTGGGCGGCGGGGCGACGTTCGCACGCCGCTGCCTGCTGGAAGCGGGCACGCAGGCCGGCGTCCATCTCCAGTTGCATGAAGACACTCTCGTTCATGGGTTCCTCCCACTGCTGGGTAGTGAAGTTGAAGGCACGCGCGCGCCGCACCCGAGGCGCAGTGACGTATAGGTTTGTGCCGGTGCCAGCGCTGCGCGGCCGGGGCTGTGTTACTCCGTGCTGCCCAAAGGCGGCGTGGTGCGCGCGGTATCCCGGTTGATGGCCGTGCTGATGCCCACCGTAAAGGTAGGCGCTGCCGCTCAGCGGGCTTGCCGCTGCAGCTTCCTGGGGATCTTCGGGGGTACCACGACGGGCCGCTCCACCACCGTGAGGGTGATGCTGCCGTGGGTAGCTTCCACTTTCAGGAGGGCGCCGATATCGAAGCCGAGGCTGCCCAGCCAGCGGCCGCGCAGCCGGATATAAGGCACGATCTCGTTGCGGCCGTAGTCCTCGCGGGTGGCATACATCAACGAACCCACGCGGTTGGAGCGCGCTGGCCGGATGGAGGGCTTGCGCCTGGGGCGCTCGATGACGGGCGACTCGGTGACGGGTAACTCTATGAATGACGTCAGCATGTTGGACCTCCGGCATGGCGTTCCCTCGCCGGGATGGCGAGGGTGTCGGGAGGTTAGAAACCGTCTAGCAGGAACCGGCGGGCGTATTTCCACAGGGGGTGTTGTATTAGCCACCCTCCCGACGTGGGACGTCCAACATTTTCCTGCTAGAGGAGTTTCTACGCTCCGGTGTGCACCATGCGCGTTGGTGCGGATGTTGGGAAATCGCTTGTTTCTGTTGGTTTTGAGGTGTTCGGTTGACGCCGCCTACAGGGTGGCGCAATCAACCCACCTTAGTCGCGGCCTTTGTGACGGGGTACGCGCATCCTCGCTCGCCTAGCGGGAGGGCTGTGGATGAACAGAATTGACTCGGAGTGGCTCCAGGCGTTCGACGACGCCATGTTGAGCTTCTTTGCCATTGACCATGCCGATGCTGGGATGGATCAGACCGACCTGGGTCGCTACTCGGACTTGCCGGCCAGGGATGCCGCGTTGGCGTTTGGGCACGACTACGAGCTTTGCCGAGTGGATACGTTCTGGCCCTTACAAGACTCGCCGTGAGCAGCTAACCGGCTGATTGCGTCAAGGCCACGCGATCTGAGCGATACTTAGAACCTATTGAAGCGGCGCTTCCAATAGGACGAGAGATGGCAGGCTTGAGCGATTGGACCCAAGATCAGTTGGTTGCCGCAGTGGGGGCATACCGGATGATGCAACAGAGGGCTGCGCAAGGGCTTGCGCTGAACAAGGCTCAGGTGTATCGCGAATTGGCCGAGGAACATGGGCGTACTCCGAAAGCATGGGAGTACCGGATGCAGAACATCTCGCACGTCCTCGACCAGCTACAGCAGCCGTGGCTTTCAGGCCTACGCCCAGCTGCGAATGTGGGCCCAGAGGTGACCGGCCAGTTGATCAAGCTGCTCGGGGGCACGTCGCCCGCTGAAACTCTCACGGCAACCACTGGGGACACACGTACCCAACTTCTAGCAGAGAGGCGCTACGCCGAAGAGCTACTTGCGTTTTCTCCTGCAGATGCGGAGGACCAGCGACGCAAAGTGCTCGCGACGATCGTACGCCGCCAGGGTCAGGCATCGTTCCGCGCTGCCCTGCTTGAAGCCTACTCAGGTAGGTGTGTGATGACCGGATGCAACGTCCTGGATGTGCTTGAGGCCGCACACGTGTACCCCTATCAGGGTGCAGCGACGAACTCTTTAACGAACGGGCTTCTGCTCCGAGCCGATGTCCATACCCTCTTCGATCTGTATCTCATCAGTGTGGAGCCGGAGACAAAGATCGTTCAGACGACCCCTACTCTTCGTGACACAGAGTACGGACGGCTAGGCGGATTGAGGCTGTCACAGCCGGTTGCGGACCATCTGGCTGTGAGCGTAGAGCTTCTGCGGTGGCATCGGTCGCAGTGTGAGTGGTAGGTCGCGCGGTAATGACCCTCCGGTTTCTGCTCAGCTCATGCGGTTGATGTACCTACATAGACCGCATCCGGCGTCATCATCTTCAGTGCCTGACATGGGCGCTGCTGGTTGTTGAGGGCGATCCGCTCGGCAATCACCCACACGCCCGAGGTCTGGCTCTCGCTCCGATGTCTGTGCACGTGACGCCTAACCTGTAGACGGGGCCACCGGACCTTTGGATCTCCGCACTATCCTTTAGTCGCTGCACTACAATGGCGCAGGTCAACGCGCCGACAGCGGCGCCAGTGCGCCAACGGATGTCGAGGCAGCCAAACCACTGAAGTATGCACAGGGACTGCGCTTCCATTTGATATCCAACTATGCTAACTGCGTCTCACACTGCGAGACGCCAATTAGTATTATTACTACCTCTATCTCGCTCAAGCCGAACTGTTGAAATCATGAATTTTATGGCAAACGAGTCGGCACAGAAGCTGCGCGGCGGGTACTACACCCCTGACGATCTTGCTGTGTTTCTGTGTCGGTGGGTTCTTGAAATTGGACCTACTCGAGTCCTCGAACCTAGCTGCGGAGACGGGTCATTTCTTCGCGCCCTCGGTAAGGCGGGTGCGGATCCACTCCTGTCTGTGCTGGCAATGGAGCTCAATGAGGAAGAGGCCGCGAAAGCGGCGTCCAGCGCCAGAGAAACCGGCCTGCTCAACTGTCGAGTGCAAGCTGGAGACTTCCTTTCCTGGGCACTGCAACCGTCGAACAGCCAAGGCCCCACCTTTGACGCCGTAATTGGCAATCCACCGTTCGTGCGCTATCAGTACCTCCCCGCTCAGTTCCAAGAACGTGCCGAGCAGGTGTTTCGTGCTCATGATCTCCCGTTTACTAAGCACACGAATGCTTGGGTTCCATTCATCATTGCAAGCTTGAGCATGCTTCGCCCCGGTGGCCGGCTCGCAATGGTAGTTCCATCAGAGCTCATCCATGTCATGCACGCGCAGTCTCTACGCACTTATTTGGGTAAGGAGTGCCGCCGCCTTGTAGTTGTTGACCCAGAGCAGCTGTGGTTTGAGGGAACACTTCAGGGCGCTGTCTTGTTGCTTGCTGAGAAGCATGGCGATGGCGAAGCAGTAGGCCACACCGATGGTCTTGGCATCTACGAAGTGAGAGATCGTGAGTTCCTTTCTTTGGACCCGAAAGCAGTCTTTTCTAAGCCCCAAGCCATGAATGGGCGTACTGTCTCAGGAAAATGGACAAAGGCTTTTCTCGCCCAGGACATCAGAGATCTACTTGACGAGCTACAGGACCACAAGGATATTTTTGAGTTCAACAAAGTTGCAAAAGTTGAAGTAGGTATCGTTACAGGTGCCAACAAGTTCTTTTTGGTAACAGACGAAACTGTTATTAGTAACGAGCTTCAGCAATGGGCACACCCGATGTTCGGCCGAAGCGAACACTGCCCAGGGATAATTTACGATCAGAAGCAGCACTTATCCAACGCCTCAAGGGGCAAACCAACCAATTTCCTTTGGTTCCCCGACAACTCACCAATGAAGTACAAGAAGGCACGCAGCTACATTGAAGCTGGAGAGAAAGAATCTCTGCACAACCGCTACAAGTGCCGCATCAGATCTCCGTGGTACACGGTGCCCTCTGTGTACTCTACCGAGATCGGCATGCTAAAGAGGTCGCATGATACACCACGCCTAATTCTCAACAAACTTGGCGCTTACACGACAGATACCGCTTACAGAATCCGCAGCCTTCCAGGGATCTCCGCTCAGAAGCTCGTAGCAGGTTTTGTAAACAGCTTGACGTCTCTCAGTGCAGAGCTAGAGGGACGTCATTATGGTGGCGGCGTGCTAGAACTGGTTCCTTCGGAAATCAGAAAGTTAATGATTCCGGTTTCGAAGAAGACCAAAATTGATATTGCAGATCTGGACAGGCTGATTCGGCAGGAACCTATGGATGTTGTTCTCAAGCAAAATTCGGCCAGAGTTTTGGGCGATATCGGCCTCTCTTCCACCTCTCAGGAAATGATTTTTGATGGATGGCGTAGATTGAGAAACAGGCGACACAGAAGCTCATCCGATTTTGAAGACGTGAACGGAGATCTCTCGGTGAAGTGAAGCGTTTAGCCGATTTCTATAGTAAACGCAGCTGCGTCACTATTGGTCTCGAATAGAGAGAGGGTCTTTCCCGCGATATTCGATCCTTTTACGACCGCAGCTGCCTTACCCCAACGCAGGATCGTCGTATAGTTTCCCTGGCCCGCCTCACCTGATGGCTTGTGACTGATTTCGAAACCCAAGACCCCATGATCGTTGTCATCGATCACCAGCCTTATTGGAACGATCGCGTGCTCCTGATCTCGATGCCCTCGTATTTCGCGTTGCCATACATAATCCGAGAATAACTCTCTGAAGTATTTCGTCTGGTCAATGCGCCGCCCCTCAGGCGCTTCGAACCCTGCCTGAGTCAACCTTACTCCACCGACTGGGTTGGCCCTCTCTCCACTTTGCAGCGCGTCCGTCCTCGAAAGTACCTTTTTCCAGACGAGGCTCTTCTCATAAACGAGACGGACTCCTCGGAGCAGCACCTCTTGCTCTATGGCCACTTGCGTTGTCGTTTCAGCGTCGACGTCTCGTGCAGCTCCCGACAACAATGGCGGCAGGGGCGCTGAAACCGAGCCAAATGGATTCGGGGCGACATTATCACCAGTATCCATGCGCCTCCTTCTCGAGATTTGTCTTCGCTGACTCTCGGAGGGAATCTGTTCACGGGAAGTTAGAACATCAAGGAGCTCTTGATCGAGATCTTTGATCAGACCTCCAGTGCCTGCAAGCGCCCGCTCCAAAAGCAGCGACTGAGCATCGAACTCAACACGGTCATCCGGGAAATCGAAGTCCATTCGAACTGCGAGCTCATGATTAGTGTAGAAGCCACCTTCAGTTAAATTGTTTGAGCCAACAAATAGCGCCGCCTGCCTCCTGCTCTCGAAGAGATAAGCTTTCGGATGGAAAGTTGAGCGAGGCGACGCATTACTAAACACCCTTGCATTCACACCCCAACTGATTAACTCCTGCAATGCCTCCCTACTTGTACCATCGAGATCAATTCCGACAATGACACTGACAGCACAGCCACGATCTCGAGCGGCGAGGATGGGTTGACGCAGTCGCAGAACAGTTCTCAGGCTTACGAAAGCTGAAACCAGTGTAGCCCGCTGACAGTGGAAGGCTTCGGACAAGAAGCCCTCCACGATTGTGCCTAGCTGAGACGCAGGCTGACTTATAAGCGTTGCGCGCATTGGAATCCTTCCCACTTATCTAGTTGCACTTACTCGATAATCCGCCCACTACATCGCAGAAGGGCGGTCTTGACGGCCGCCCTTCTGATTACCACAAATAAAAATCTTGATCAAACCCCGACAGGATTAGCCTTCTCAGGATCAATCTTGTACTGCTTGATCGCCCGGGCCACATCCTTCCCGGTCATCTTCCCTTCCTTGGCCAGCGCTGCAATCGCGGCATGCGCGATGTAGTAGCGGTCCACCTCGAAGAAGCGGCGCAGGTTGGCGCGGGTATCCGAGCGGCCGAAGCCGTCGGTGCCCAGGGCGGTGTAGGACATCGGCACGAAGGCGCGGATCTGGTCGGCGTAGGCGCGCACGTAGTCGGTGGCGGCAATGGCCGGGCCCTGGCGGCCTTCCAGCAGCTGCGTCACGAACGGCACGCGCTGGTCGGCTTCCGGGTGCAGGCGGTTCCAACGCTCGGCGTCGAAACCATCGCGGCGCAGTTCGTTGAAGCTCGGGCAGCTCCAGATGTCGGCGGTGACGCCGAAATCCTTCTCCAGCAGCGCGGCCGCTTCAATGGCTTCGCGCAGGATGGTGCCCGACCCCAGCAGCTGCACGCGCAGCTCGCCCTTCTTGGGCTTGCCGGCGTCGGTGAGCAGGTACATGCCCTTGACGATGGACTCCGCTGCACCTTCCGGCATTTCCGGGTGGGTGTAGTTTTCGTTCATCAGGGTGATGTAGTAGTACTCATCGATCTGGTCTTCCATCATGGCCTTGGTGCCGTGCTGGAGGATCACCGTCACTTCGTAACCGAAGGTCGGGTCGTAGCTGCGAACGTTGGGGATGCCGCCGGCGAACAGGTGGCTGTGGCCGTCTTCGTGCTGCAGGCCTTCACCGTTCAGCGTGGTGCGGCCGGCGGTGCCGCCGAGCAGGAAGCCACGGGTACGCATGTCCGCTGCCTGCCAGGCGATGTCGCCCACGCGCTGGAAGCCGAACATCGAGTAGTAGATGTAGAACGGCAGCATCGGCACGTTGGAGACCGAGTAGCTGGTACCGGCCGCCATCCAGGAGCTGATGGCGCCCGGCTCGCTGATGCCCTGCTGCAGCACCTGGCCGCTCTGGTCTTCGCGGTAGAACATGAGCTGGTCGGCGTCGACCGGCTTGTACTTCTGGCCGAACGGGGCGTAGATGCCGATCTGGCGGAACAGGCCTT